>CAMJZF010000034.1 GCA_946410125.1 uncultured Prevotellaceae bacterium
GTTTCGAAGCAAAGCCCATGGTAACAGGAGCCCAAGGCGACTTGTAGAGGTACTTGTCGGCCTCGCTGATTACGCCATCGGCGTTGCGGTCAACCACCTGACCCTCGATGGGCTTGCCATTAGAGTCATAAACCTGCTGATAAACGTAGAACGAGTGAGAAGGATGATCAACGAAGTGAGCTTGAGCATTACCATTGATGCCAATGCTACCAGTCGAAACAAAGTAGCTTGGGTCGTTGCTGATGAGCTCGGTAATCTTGTTGTTGTTGTAAGTCAAGTTGTAGTCGAGTGTCCACAACAAGTCGTCGGTAGAAATGGCTTTCCAGTTAACCGAGAACTCGATACCGGTGTTGCGCAACGAACCGATGTTCTTGTAGAACGCGTTGCGGAAGTTGGTCATTGCCGAGAATGTAGCCCAGTTCAAGAGGTCGGTGGTCTTGCGGTAGTACCAGTCGATGCTACCGGTCAAGCGGCCGTTCATCACACCCCAGTCGAGACCCACGTTGGTAGTGGTAGTAGTCTCCCACTTAAGCTCTGGGTTGTAAACGTTGGGCTTAGCTTTAGAACCGTCACCTACCAGGTCGTAGAACGAACCCATGCCACCGTTGCTAAGCACGTAGTTGGCAAAGTAGTTGTAGTCGCCAATGCCTTCTTGCTGACCAGTCTTACCCCAACCGAGGCGCAGCTTAAGAGTGCTGAAAGGACCTTCCTTGAGGAAGTCTTCCTCGGCGATGTTCCATGCAAGAGCTGCCGATGGGAAGAGTGCCCAGTGATCGCGGAAGCGTGACGAACCGTCGTAACGCATTGTGAAGGTGAGGTAGTACTTGCTGTCGTAGATGTAGTTCATACGACCGAAGAAAGAAACGAGGTAGTTCTCGGTGCGGAAGCCGAGACCGTTGTTCTGGAGATAGATACCCTCGCCACGAATTAAGCCGGCCTTAGGCTCGCCAGGAGTGTAAACGCTTGTAGGAATCCATTGACCTGGGCCAAAGATGAGCTTGTCGGCGTCGGTGAAGACGAGAGCCGAGTTGATTGGGTAAGTACCCCACGACTCGTTGTACTCCTTGCGCCAGTTGTGTGACCACTCGTAACCGGCCATGATGTCGAAGTGATGCTTGTCGGTAAAGTCTTTGTAGTACTGTGCATAGGTACTCAACTGCAAGTTCTCTTTCGACTGAGTGTAGTAACTGTTGTTACCATAGTAGTTGCTGGTGTTAGAGATGTTGTCGCTAATGTTGTGACCCTCACCGTGGGTAAAGTCACCACCAAGGGTGAGGTGGAGTCGCAAGTCCTCAAAACCGTGAATCTTGTAGTCGATGTCGGCACTACCAATGAACGAGCGGGTCTTACCGCTGTTGTCATGGTGGTCGAGCATTGCCACGGGGTTGTAAGGAGCGTTGGTGTTCTTGGTGTAGGGCCAAGCGGGATCGGCGGTGTTAACCTGCAACCAATCGAAGTAACCACCCACGCCTGCATACTTGGGATCGTCGCTGTAGATGGGCTGTGTTGGGTCCATGCGCACTGCATTACCCACAGCACCAGTGTCGGCAAAGCGGCTCTTGGTCCAAGCGAGCTTACCGTTGAGGTTCAATGTCAAGTGGTCGTCAAAGAGCGATGGGCTCAAGTTCACAGCGATAGTGTAACGCTTGTAGTCCGAAGTCTTGAGAATACCTTGCTGGTCGGTGAAACCGAGCGAGAGACGATAGGGGAGAATGTGACCAACCGAGCCTGCTACAGTAACGTTGTGGTCGTGGCTGAGAGCTGTGCGGTAAATTTGATTCTGCCAGTCGGTGTTGGCAGTGCCAAGCAAGCTGTTTACGATACCTTGGTTGTTTTCTCCATCCACCCAAGTGTAGCCTTCGGGAAGGGCAATGTCCGAAACCTTAGCGAAAACCAGCTGTCCGTTTTGAACAGTGTTGAGGCTGCGAAGCATTTCAATGTTGCCATCGGCATCCTTGGCGTTGCGCCATGCATATCCCATAGCGTTGGCCTGGCGGGTGTCGCCCTCAAAGATGTTGGCAACAAAGGTGCGATACTCGTCGCCGTTCATAACCTTGATGGTTTTCTTTTTCTTGCTGAAGGTGATGCTACCATTGTAGCTTACTTGAGGAGCTTCCTGTCCACGGCGTCCTTTCTTGGTGGTGATGATAATAACACCGTTAGAACCACGAGAACCGTAGATTGCGGTAGCCGAAGCGTCTTTCAGCACGTTGAAGCTCTCGATATCCTGTGGGTTAACGAGAGAGAGAGGGTTAGATACACCACTAATGCCATTGTTATCCATGGCGATACCATCGATAACGATGAGTGGGTTGTTACTTGCATTAAGTGACGAACCACCACGAATGCGGATTGTAGCGCTACCGCCTGGGGCACCGTCACCACTGGTAACGCTCACACCGGCAACTTTACCGTTGAGCATGTCCTGAGCACTTACTACAACACCTTTGTTCTTGGCGTCGGGGCGTAAGGCGGTTACACTACCAGTGAGGTCGCTCTTCTTAACAGCACCATAACCGATCACAACGACCTCTTTAAGAACCTCTGAATCATCAAGAAGTTCAATAACGAGATTGGGAGCGGCAGTAACGATCTGTGTCTGAAGACCGATAGAAGAAACTTGGAGCTGGGCTCCTGCTGGTGCTGTGATAGTGAAGTTACCATCAAAGTCGGTAGCCACAGTGTTGGTGGTACCCACAACGGTAACCGTTGCACCGATAACAGGTTCGCCAGTAGCATCCTTAACATGTCCCTGCACAGTAATCTGTGCGTAGGCTCCGATTGACAGGAATAATCCCATCATCAGCGCAAGAATCCTTTGGGGAATTCTAATGTTTACCTGCTTCATCTTGTTTTTAGTTAAATTGTTATTAAGTTATAAAATTTAGTATATAAATTTTGTTTATATATGTCTTTTTATGGTATTTTGCCAATAGGGCAGAATAAGCAATTACAAAAGTAATATTTTTAGATAAAATAGTTGTCGGTTTTCATATTTAATTATGTGTTAAATGGTGCGCAAACGTTTGCATTAAGATATTTTAAGACATAAAATCTGCGGTATTTTTTAGAAAAAGTGTAATTTTGAAGATTGAATAAAATATTGCTTCACATGATTAACAGGAGAAGATTTCCATAAGCCGATAAAAAACTCACCTTCAATAACTTGTAACGATGAGAGACAACCAACCTTTAACAATGAAAGATATCGCCGCTAAGCTTGGTGTGAGTGTGGCTACCGTGTCGCGTGCCTTGAAGAACAGTCCCAACATCAGCAAGAAGCGCAGGGAAATGATTCAGCAGTTTGCCCGCGAACATGACTATTACCCCAACGTGATAGCCGAGCAGCTGCGTCACAGTCGCCAGAAGCCGTTGCGTGTGATAGGCGTGATATTGCCTGAGATAGTGCATTATTATTTCGCGTCGATATTGAGTGGAATTGAGGAAAAGGCCAAGGAGCGTGGCTATCGCATCATGGTTGCCCAAAGCCGGGAAAGCTATGAGCGTGAGGTTGAGATTTGTGAGTCGTTCAAGAAGAACAAAGTGTGTGGCATTATCGTTTCTCAAGCTAAGGACACCGAGAAATATGACCACTTCATCAAGTTGTTTGAGAATGGTATTCCACTGGTGTTCTACGACCGCATTTGTCCTGCCATCAACGCCAGCCGTGTGGTTGTTGATGACTATCAGGCAGCCTATAAGGCGGTGAGCCACTTGATAGAGAGTGGTTGCAAGAGAATAGCATTCTATGTGTCGAACCTCAACATGGAGATTTCAAAGAATCGTCTTAACGGCTACAAGGATGCTTTATATCATCATGGGCTGCAGCCTCAGGATGAGCTCATCAGGCAGTGCGATACTCCGGAGCTGGCCGAGAAGCTGACACCCGAGATGCTCAAGATGAAGGAGCGTCCCGACGGATTCTTTGCCATCAACGACGAGACGGCAATCAGCGTCATGTATGTGGCTAAGCACATGGGATTTAGGGTTCCCGAAGATGTGTCGGTGTGCGGTTTTACCGACAGCGACCGTGCGGTGTCGTGCGACCCCATGCTCACCACTGTTCACCAGAATGGCGGTGAGGTTGGTGCCCAGGCTACCGAGGTGCTAATCGACATGGTAGAGGGCAAGCTCCCCATGGATCGTGCCGAGAAGCGCATGGTGCGCACCAGCCTTGTGGTGAGGGGCACGACCAAATAGTGGGTGCCACCAAAAAAGTTTTTCAAGCCTAAAAAACATTATTCCTATGCCCAAAAAGAGAATTGTTTATATTGATTTCATGAAGGGAGTGTGTATTTTGCTTGTTGTGGTATTTCATCTTGACAATGATGCCTATGGTGTGCACACCAATGAGATGCTGCAGTCATTCAGGATTCCTATGTACTTTTTTCTGTCGGGTCTGTTTTTTAAGACCTATAATGGCTTTGTCGATTTCTCGCGACGCAAAGTCAACAACATCATAGTTCCCCTTGTGTTCTTCCTGCTATTGTCGTTCTTATATATTTTTGTAAAGGAATTTTACAAGAGCGGTTTCAATCTTGAGGAAACAGTCTCCTTGTTGCCTGCAAATCCCATTGAGAACAATGTACCCTTGTGGTTTCTTGTGGTGCTCTTTGAGGTGAACATCATTTATTATCTGTTGCAGAAGTTCTTGCCTCGTGTGGCAGTGATTGTCGCGGCAATACTGTTGTCGGCGGTGGGGTATTATTTTGGCTTACATGGTAGGTATTTCTACCTGTATTTAGACATAGCATTCGTAGCGATGCCATTCTTTATTCTGGGGGCGGAGACGCGTCGGCTCGGTCTGCTGGAGAAGGGGCCTCACATTGCGGTGCGGCTGGCTATGGTAGTTGCGGTGATGGTGATTCTCTACTTCTTCGCACAGACCATTAACCTGTATGACAGGAACTATCCAAGCTATCTGCGACTCTATGTGTTGCCATGCATGTCAATCCTCACGTTAATGTTTGTGTGCCAGTATATTAAGCACCCGGTTCCCATAATTTCTCATTGTGGGCGATATTCTATCATGATATTGGGAACTCATGCCTTGATGACGGGCCATATTTACGCGTTTTTCACATCTCATTTTCCGAGCATGGATGGGACAGTATGGAGTTACTTGATTATGTTGGCTGTGGTTATTGTCTTGGAGTATCCCATAATATATCTTTTAAGGAAATATGCTCCCAGGCTGACAGCCCAAAAGGAGTTTTTCCGTCAGGGCTGGAAGCTCAAGGATGTGAAAGAGTAAGATAAATTATTGAAAAAAAGAAGTTGCAAGCGGGTTCGGGTCCACTTGCAACTTCTTGATTTATAGGGGATAAAAATAGCGTGGTTTTTTACTTTTGTTCCTCATCTTCATCATACCAGGTGCTGTACATCAGGTAGTTCTTGGCTATCTTGACGTTGATTTCCTTGGCTTGGGCGGGATCGACCATCTTCTTGAACTTGGCAGGCGAGCCGGCCCACAGCTCGTGGGCTCCCACCTTGGTGCCCTTGAGCACTACACTGCCGGCGGCAATGATAGCACCCTCGCCTATCTCGGCATCGTCGAGCACCACGCTTCCCATGCCAATGAGTGCCATGTCGTGAATCTTGGCACCGTGGATGGTGACGTTGTGACCAATCGACACGTCATTGCCAATCTCGATGGTGGATTTTTGATACAATGTGTGCAACACGCTGCCGTCCTGCACGTTAACTCGGTTGCCCAGGGTGATGGTGTTAACGTCGCCACGCAGCACAGCACCAAACCAGATGCTGCACTCGTCGCCAATGGTGACATCACCAACTACTACTGCGTTGTCGGCAAGGAAAGTGCCCTCGCCAATCTTGGGCTCAAAGCCCCTAACTTTTCTTATTATTGCCACTTTATTATCTTTTTTGCCACTCCTTTCGGAATGGAAATTAAAGAGCCACAGGCTCTAAAATTTATTGTTAATTATTGCGCCAAAGGCGCTAAAATTATCTCCCTTAATTATAAAAAATTATTTTTAGCGCGTAAGCGCGTTTAAATTTTAGCACGAAGTGCTCCAATTTCCGCGCTTGCGCGGCAAAATCATGAGTTCAAAGGTTCGCACTTTTCGGCAAGCCAGGTTACTTCTTGCTCGTTGAGGTAAGGGGTGAGGCGGGTGAGAACCATGTGGTGATAATCATTGATTTGCTTCACTTCTTCCTGTGTGAGCATTGAGGTGTCGATGAGACGGGTGTCGTAGGGGAAGAGAGTGAGGGTCTCAAACTCGAGGAAGTCACCAAAGTCTTCGGTCTTCTTGCCTTCAACTACAAGGAGGATGTTCTCGGTGCGAATGCCGTATTCACCTGCTTTGTAAAGCCCTGGCTCGTTGCTGGTTACCATTCCGGGTTCCAGAGCAACAGGGTTAAGGTTGGTACGGATGCTGTGAGGTCCCTCATGGCATCCCAGGAAGTGCCCAATGCCGTGGCCGGTGCCGTGCAGGTAGGTCATGCCCTCCTGCCACAGAGGCATGCGGGCAAAAGCATCGAGCTGCACGCCGGTGGTGCCCACAGGGAACTTGGCACGGCTCAGTGCGAGGTGTCCCTTGAGCACGAGTGTGAAGTCGTGCTTTTCTTGTGGGGTGGGGTTGCCTAAAGTGATGGTGCGGGTGATGTCGGTGGTGCCGTCGAGGTATTGCGCTCCGCTGTCGACGAGAAGCAACCCCTCGCCTTGCAGGGTGCTGGCACTCTCTTGGGTGGCGCTATAGTGAACTATGGCTCCGTGCTCGCGATAGCCGGCTATCATCTCGAAGCTGTCGCCACGATAAAGTTCGCTCTTGGCACGCTCCTCTTTTCCTTTCTCCCACACGTCGACCTCGTTGACAGTGCCGTTGGGGGCATTCTGCTCAATCCACATGAACAGGCGCAACAGTGCCGCTCCGTCGCGCTCCATGGCATGGCGGAAACCGTCGATTTGCACTTCGTTCTTAATGGCCTTGAGCAGGGCAACAGGCGATGCTTTGTAAACCTTGTCGCACATTAGTGCCTGACCCAGAGTGTCGCTCACCTTGTTTGGGTCGAGCATTATGGTGTTGTTGACGTTGCGCTTGGAGAGGAATTTCTCCACTTCGTCATAGTCTTTAATGCGCACGTTGTAGCTCTTGAGGTGGTCTTTTACCTCGCCGGTAACTTTCTTGTCGTCGATGAAGATTACGCGGTCCTTGTCGCTCATGTAGAAGAACGCGATAGCCACGGGTGTGAAATCCACGTCGCTGCCACGCAAGTTCAAGAGCCAGGCTATCTCGTCGAGAGCGGTAATAAGAATGCTGTTGGCACCGTTCTGCTCCACGAGTTCCATGGTGCGTGAGAGCTTGCTCTCAACATCCTCTCCCGCATAGCTCTCATCGTGGACAAAGGCTGGAGCCATGGGGCGCTCGGGGCGGTCTTTCCATATTGCGTCGGCGGGATAGAAATCGGTGGCAAAGAGGAATCCGTTCTCTCCGCAGAACTGCTCCAATCGATTGGCTTCCATCAAGGAGAACAGACGGCCGTCAACGGCGAGGGTGTCGTCCTCATGCATCTCTTGTGCCAGCCATTGCTCGATAGTGGGCTCTCCTGGAATTTGCTCCTTTTGCAAGACAAAATCGCTGCCTTCGAGCTCAATGCCGGCTTGCAGGAAGTAGCGGGAGTCGGTCCACAGGCATGCCTTGTCGAGAGTCACCACTGCCGTGCCATTGCTGCCGGTAAAGCCACTCACCCAGTCGCGCAGTTTCCAGTAGTCGCTCACATATTCACTTTGATGAGGGTCGGTGCCGGGTATGATAACGGCTTCCACCCCCTTGGCGCGCATCAACTCGCGCAAAAGTTCAAGATTAGTATTCATTGTTTTAAAATGTTAGTTCGTTATTGAGATGCAAAAGTAATGAAAATCGTTGAAATACCACCTTTTTTGCCTTTCTAATTTTGGCAATCAAGAAAAATGAGACAATGGATGGTCCACTGTCTCAATTTTACCTTAGGGTTTAATGGTGTGATTGTTGTGTGGTTAACGAATAACCTTGATGGCCTCAAAACACTTGACGACATAACTCGCGACGAGCACCTTCGACACAGTGAGCAGTTAATGATTAAACTTCAATATAAACAAAAAAGAAAGATAGCGCCTTAGTGATAGGGCGCAATCTTGTGTTATAATGCAGCTGGTGATGCAGCATTATGCCAACAAATAAAATCATTAACAAACTTGAAAAATGGTAATAGATGAGACGAGTTCCACTGTAAGCTGTTGTTTTTTAAACTACATGCAATTGTTTGTTATGCAAAAATGTGTATATTTGCACATTAAATTGATAAGAGCCACTATATGATTGAGATATACAAAACCATTGACCAAGTTGACCCAGCGACGTTTTATGGCTTCAATAACAGTAATGTCTCTACAGGTCAACTGACAAACCAGCCACAAAGATGAAAGTAAAGTTGACGTGGCGGCTAGTGGCGGCGCTGCTAGTGGGTTTAGTGGGATACTATATTGTGTTCCAAGCGTTCTATAATCAGATCGCTTTCAAAACTGTGTTTCCTTATGACGATTTTGCCGACATGATGGTAGGAGTGTTCTATAATTTCACTCCCACCTTCCTGCAGTCGGTGTTTATTACTGCTGTGATTTTTCGACCTACTAAAGTGCATCATATAGGGCTAAAGATTGCCATCGACGCTCTGCTGGTAATTGTCATGCTCATTATTTACAATTTCGCATATACGCATCTGATGAATGCCCACGTTGATTGGGGCGGTAGTGCATTCAATGCCATCTTTGTGTTTCTTGGTGTTGAGACCACGTTCTATGTGCTCAATTTCAAAAGCAGTATGCGTGAGGCTGAGGCTCAAAAGCAGTTGGCATTGCAATATCGCTATGACGCGCTCAAGGCACAAGTCAATCCACACTTCCTGTTCAACTCGCTCAACATTCTCTATTCGCTCATCGACATCGACCAGCAGAAGAGCCGTGAGTTTGTACTTTCACTCTCGCAGATGTATCGCTACATCATGTCGCAGCAAAACCGCGATACAGTGCCACTTCATGACGAGATGGACTTCCTGCACAACTATGTCAACATCTTGATGAAACGCTATCGCGACCAACTGACTGTGGACATCAGTGGCGAAGACTGCATTGCTGGGCAACAGTTGGTACCTTACACCCTGCAACTGCTCATTGAGAACGTGACCAAGCACAACATCATCTCTACACGCCACCCAATGACCGTTAGTATTACCATCGGCGCTGATGGCGTGACTGTGAGCAACCACATCCAGCCCAAGGCAAGCGAGAGTCCATCGCATGTAGGGCTCCGCTACCTCACCGAGTTGTATCAGGCTCATGGCAAAGAGTTTGCAGTAAGCAACGATGGGGCAACTTTCACCGCTATAGTACCATTCCTCTAATTATTTCTCTTATAGGAATACAGTAAAAACGTGACAAGCCTCATATACAACCTAACGAACTAACGACACATAACTACCAGCTAATAGCGCGATCTAAATTTTATTATTTGACAGTGAACTACATCATCATTGAAAACGAGGCATTCGCCCTCGAAAACCTAAAGCAGACTGTGGCGCGATTGCGTACCGACTACAACTTGACGTTCACAGCCGAGAGCATAGAGGATGCGGTTGAGTATCTGCGCATGCACCCAAACATCGACCTTATCTTCATGGACATCGAACTGGTGGATGGCAACTGTTTTGAGATTTTCCGACAAGTCAAGGTCGAAACACCTGTTATCTTCACCACCGCCTATGATGACTTTGCCATCCAAGCCTTTCAGGTCAACAGCATTGACTACCTTCTTAAGCCAATCGGAGATGAGGCTCTTGGCGCAGCCCTCGACAAGTTGGAACGCCTCACCAGCAAGCAAACCGCCGCCCCCGACTACACTACACTACTGCGCCAGATGCTGCAACCAGCCAACCGCCAACGCATTTTGCTCAGCAGCGGTGACAACTACAGTTATGCGATGATTGACGATGTGGCATACTTCCTCAGTGAGGACAAATATGTCTATGCCTATTTGCGCTCGGGCCAGCGTCGCATGACCGAGTTCCGCAATTTGGCCGAGGTCGAAAATATCCTCGACTCCTCTCATTTCTTTTTGGTGGCACGCAACATCATCGCTAGCATTGAGTCTATTGGCAAGGTGAGCAAGTATTTCAATGGTCGCCTCAAGGTTGAGGTCAAAGCAGGTGCCAACCGTCAAGAAGCTGTGGTAAGTGCCGCCCGCCGCCAGCCCTTCCTCGACTGGCTGGGAGGCAAATAAGCCTCACAAAATTCATTCCAAGAATAACATAATTCATTCCGCCGATTCCACAATTGGCGGAACAAAGCCTTGCATGCCAGGCTGAGTAACCATAATTTAGTGGCCGAAATCCAAAGCATGGCATGAAAGATAGCAACCACATAGACCCGCAAACTCCCACGCACGTCTTCCTCATCGAGGACGAGTACTACGCTGCAGTTGAACTCAAACACGCATTGAGCCAATTGCGCCCCGACTACGTACTTGTAGGACAAGCCGAGGATGTGGAAGGAGCCATTGACTTCCTTTCGGGTAACCATGTTGACCTGATTATAGCAGACATCAGTCTGAGCGACGGCTATAGTTTTGAGGCATTAGACCAACTGCACCTCACCAATGTGCCCATCATCTTCACCACTGCCTACGCCCAGTATCGCGAGTGTGCCGCCAGTTATAGCATGGTCGACTTCCTGCTCAAACCCATCGATCATGTTACTCTTCAACAAGCCCTAGACAGATTTGAAATCAAACTAAATAATACTAATGTTTAATATCAAAAAACCAACAATTATGACAAAGACAGTACTAAACCGACTTGTCGTGCTTGTAAGTGTCATGGTGCTGGGACTGGCTAGCAAAGCCCAAACCGCCCAGTTCCTGATTGTTACACAGCAAGACGACACTCAAGCTGGATTTGCTCTATCTGAGCAACCAGTTGTAAATTGTACCGATGGCATGCTTAAAGTGACAAGCCCTTCTCAAACACTTGAGGTGGAGCTCAATAATGTAAAGAACTATGCTTTTGCCGAGACTTTTCAACCTGCAGCTATTGACCAAATCAAAGAGGACGTTAAACCTGTAATAAGAACAGGAATGGCACAATTTGAAAATCTGAAACCGGGAACTATTATCAACATTTACACCATTGATGGCCGTGCAGCAGGCAAAGCAGTTGCAAACAATAACGGCTCTGTAAATATTGATCTTACAACACTCGGAGCAGGAATTTTCATTTTGGTTACACCTACTGCCAGTTACAAAATTTATAATCAATAATCATAAAATAAAGAAACAATGAAAAAGATATTTTTTGCGCTGATGGCCGTCGCTGGCCTCGCCACCTGTGCCCAAGCACAGACCACCTACAACATGAACGTCCGCCTCAACGACGGCACCGTAGTAACCTATGCCGCCGATGATGTGGCCGAAGTAACCTTCGAAGAAGCTGAGCAGCCTTTCAACATCCTCACCGAGGAATTTATCCCCGATGCAGTCTTGCGCGACTACATCAAGACCAACATCGCCGGTGGCGAGGACACCTACACCAACATTCAGGCTGCTGCCTATAACGGTGCTATCAATATCAATGGAATGCAAGTGTTTGACTTCAAGGGTCTTGAATTCTTCACCAACCTGCAAGAACTCTACTGTTCGGGACTCAACATCCAAACCATCGACATCAGTGCACTGAAGAACCTGCGAGTCTTTGATGCCTCGAATTCTCGTTATCTCAACTCACTCACAACAGGTGAAATGGAGAATATGGAAAATTTTAACATATCTCGATGCAGCAACTTGACAGGCTATGACTTGAATCAACTTCCCTCTGTGCTGAAGTCACTCAATATTGTTTCGTTGAAATATGAAAACTTGCCTCTAAGCAAGTTTACACAGTTGGAAACACTGATAGCCGATATGAACAATTTGAGCGCCCTTGACCTGCATGGCTTAACCACGCTCAAAGAAGTGTGGTTAAGTGCCAATATACTGAACTCAGTCAATCTAAGTGGCTGCGAAAACTTAAAAGTTCTCAATATGAGTTATAACACAAACCTGGCATCACTCGACATCACAGGCTGCAATAGCATTGAGCGCCTTTATGTTCAAAGCACCAAACTGACTGATATAGACCTTACTCCCATTGCAGCCACGCTGCAGGAACTGAATGTGTCAAGCAACGGCTTGACCAGCCTCGATGTGAGCCAGTGTACCGAACTGACCTACCTCGAGTGTGAGAATAACAACTTAACGCAGGCCATGGACTTCAGCAACAACACCAAGTTGACCGACCTGCGCATCGAAAGCAATCAAGTTCCATCGGTAAACCTGAAGAACTGCAACCAACTGCAAACACTCAACTGCTATAGCAACGAGGCGCTCACATCGCTCATTTTGCCTGATGACCAGAGCCATATCACCTTGCTCAACGCCTTCTCAATTCCCAATGTGGCCGAACTCAATATCGGCAACATGACTGCTGTTGAATGGTTCAGCGTTTACGTGACTGGTCTTACTCGCATAGACATCAGCAACGTCAACCAAAATGCTAAAGGAATTTATCTCTACTATAATGACAATCTGCGTCAAATCAAGGTCTGGAGTGACTTTGACATGAATAATCCTCCCGCTAATGTCTTTAAGGATGACACCGCCGAGTTCGTTTACGAGTTCACTGAGGAATAAATAACATCATCTCCCTAAAATGATAATTGGGCGTGGCCACACATGTTGGCCGCGCCCTTTATGTTGAGGCTTATGGAACAACATTATAAAAAATAGCGACCTGATTAGGACGCTATTTTTTATAATGATGAATTAGGAGAGGTTAACGAATAACCTTGATGGCCTTGGTAGTGCCGTCCTGCATGCGCATTAGCTTGATGAGCAGGCCGGTGGCATTGTCGCCAGCCTTGCGGCCCTGCAGGTCGTAGTAGCTTGTCTCTACCACATTGTTGGTGTCGATTTCGCCGATGGCACTGGGAGTGAGTTGGTACCAGTAGATCTCGCTCTCGCGCGACTCCTCGCCCACGGTGTAGATGCTCTTCACGCCAATAGCGGTCCATTGATCCATATCGTCGCCATAGATGTAAACCTGCTTGCCGGCAACGTCGATGTCGTAGTAGTCGGTGAAGTTGTAGGGTACTACGGTCATGTTCTCCTCGAGGAAGGCATAGGCATCGGTAGTGAACTCATACACACTCACCTCGCCGTTTCTGTCAACAAGAATCTGGTAGCTGAGCAGTGCGGCAAAGATGTTGTTGCCGTCAACATCGGTGGTGGGAATTGTCATTGACAAATAGTGTCCGTAATTGTCCTCGATGAAATCGGTGATGGTGGGAGTGGCGGGAGTGGCAATCTCGGGAAGAGCCTTGGTGAGGGTCACGTTGACAAACTCGTCAAGAACCTCTCCCTCGACCGAGGTGGTGTAGCCGTCGGTAGCGGTCAACACGCTGGCATCGTCGTTAACGGTGAATGAGGCACCGTCGAAGTCGAGCGCATAGGCATCGCCCCAGAATTCAAATGTCCCCATGTAGGCTGCGGGAAATGTGGCAACGCCATCGGCAATAGTGCCTTTTACCCAACCCTCGGTGAGATATTCACTCAAGCCCTTGATGTAAACATCGCTGTTGTCGATAACTACCATAACCTCAAAAGCCTTGTCTTTGTTGGTGTAGGTGTCGAATCCCTCAAAATTGTAGAGCATTTGCTCGGCATCGGCTGGAGGAGTAACGATGTCGCCCTCGGCTTTAACAGCGACGCTGGCTTTTGCGTTTTGCAATTTAGCCGCGTTGTCTTGGTTGATAACTCCTGCCTGAGCCATAACGGCAACAACGGCAGCAAGTAAAAGAATAGTAATTTTTTTCATACGCGTGTTTGGAATTTAAAAAAAAGATTGTTAGTGAATCGTGTGCAAAAGTAATAATAATTAATTAGATGAGGTTCTTTTATTTTTGAAAAATTGACATAAATCAATTTTTTTGGAATAAGACTGATTTTTCTGCAACAAATTTCATGTCTTTTGCGTCTAAAAGACGTGGAGAATGAAGAATGTGGTAAAATGCTATATTACCCTGCATCAATATTTTGCGTGTTATTGACTTGTGGTAATGCCAATTGGCGCAATTCTACATACTTTTGCAAAAAAAAGACTATTAATGACATATTTTGACTATACAACCAATCACGACTTTTATATGGCAATAAAGGAGCTGTTGCTTGAAAAAGGCAAGAAAGTGACGCTCAATCGTGGCGATGTGCTGAGCCACAGTGGTGAAATGGCGCAGCAGTTGGGAATCTTGACCAGCGGTGCGTTGAAATACTCTTATTTGTCGACCAATGGCACCGAGCGCATTGTGTCGTTTTCCTTTACTGGCGATTTAGTGGCAAATTACAGTTCAATGCGCAATAATTTTCCGAGTATGCTCGATATTGTGGCTATTGAGAGTTCGGTGGTTTACCGCTTGCCGCTTGAGCGCATCGACCGAATGATAGGCATTGAGATGCGTGCGCGCATAGGCGAGGTTGTGGCTTATAATGCGTTGAAATGTGCCATTGACAACATGTGCAAGAGTGCCGAGGAGAGATATATGGAGATTATTCACCGCTTTCCCGACATCCATAACCGCATGACCAATCGCATGATAGCGAAGTATCTGGGCATCACTCCTGAGTCGCTGAGCCGAATGCGCAAGCGATTGTTGACAAAACCATAAAACACTTGTTAACTGCCAATATAAACTTAATGATATAACTTGTGACAAGCAACTCTTTAGGCAGGCAGTTAATGATTAAACTTCAAACACAATAATAAGAAAAGATTGCGCCTCGTGATGGGGCGCAATCTTTATGTAATGATGTGTAAATCTCTCGGGAGATTAATTCTCAGGGTTCATGGTAACCTCGATGCAGTTGTTGCTCTTAACGAGAACATCTTTGACAAACTTGCTGACATCGGCAGCTGTAACCTTGTTGACAGCCTCTTTGTAGCCATTCTGGGTGTCGATGTTGAATGACTTGTACATGTTCAGCACGTTGATCCAGTGAGCATTGCTCTTGGCATTGGTGTCATAGTCCTTGAGCATCTTCTCTTTGATCTTCTGCAGAGCGTCGGCCTCGATTTGACCGTTGGCAACATCGTTGATTGACTCACGCATGATGTTGATAACAAGGTCCTTCTTCTCGGGCTTCATCGACACGTAGGTCAGAGCCTGGGTGAAAGGCTTGTCACCTTTCATGCTCATGCCAGCGCTTCCATGAGGAGAATAGGCGGCACCCTCGTCCTCGCGAACCTTCTTGAGAAGGATTACGTCAAGCACTTGACCGGCAATGTCGGCCTTGATGTCGTTCTCCATAGTGTAAGGAGTGTCATAGCTGTGCCACATCACGAGCGAAGTGGTTTGAGGTGTTTCCATAGTGCGTGAGAACACATTCTTAACGTTACCTGCAACAACTTTAGCACCTTCCTTGAAGTTCTCTTTCACGCCGGGCTTTGATGGCAGCGAAGCGATGTATTGCTCAATGAGAGGCTTGATGGTGGCCTCGTCGAAGCTACCCACGAAGTAGAATGTGAAGTCGGCTGCGTTGGCAGTGCGCTCCTTGGCAATCTCTATCACGCGGTCGTAGTTCACGTCCTTGATGTCTTCAACGTTGAAAGGCTTCTCGCGCCAGTCGTGATTGTAGGTTGTGGTTTGGATACTGTCGCCCAGTGCAGCATCGGGATTGCTGCTCTTGTTCTTGAGCTGAGTCTCAACAAACGACATGTAGGTTGAAGTGGCCTTCTCGTCCTTGGTGAGGGCTGTGAAGTAGAGGTAGTTGAGCTGGAACATGGTCTCAAGGTCCTTCTTGGTAGAGTTACCGTTGAGGCGCTCATAGTTAGAAGAGAGGCTCAGGTCTACGTTGGCGTTCTTGCCGGCGAGTGCCTTCTCAAGCTCATTGCTGGAGAAGTTGCCTAAACCAGAAGCAGCAACTACGAGGTCAAACATCTTGCAGTTGGCCCAGTCCTTAGGACCATAGAGAGAACTGCCGCCCTTCGACTCGGCATAGTAGCGAATCTCGTCGTCCTTGAAATCGGTCTTCTTAAGGATAACAGTGGCACCATTGCTCAGGGTGAGCTCCTTGAAGCCAAGCTTGGTGTTCTCGGTCTCTTTAACAATCTTGCCAGGGGTGGGCAACTCGGCGATGAGGGGCTCGTTCTTTACATTGTCGACATAAGCCTCAAGCTTGGCGGCCTGTGCTGCATCGATAGCACCCTTGAGAGCTTCCTTAGTGGGCAGAACCACGCCTTCCTTGTCGGGGTTGAAGTTCATTACCACCAGGTTAGAGTCGTTGGTAGGCATCATCTGCGCCATGAGCTGGTTGATCATTTCAACCTGGATGTTGGGGGCAATCATGCTCATCATTTGGTGTTCCCACTCAATAGAAGGATAAGGCTCTTTCTCGAGGAAGTTAGAGCAATATTCGCGGCCAAAGCGGTCGTTGTTGATTTGATTGCGGTTGTTGAACTGCTTCTCGAGACTACTCATGTACTCATCTTTCACGCGAAGGTACTCGGTAGCGGTGAAGCCGTGTTGTGAAGCGCGAAGGGCCTCTTGGGTAACAACTTGCACAGCATCGGCACTCTTGCCGTCTTTAGGCAGAACAATAAGGCTGAAAGCGTCTTTAGTCTTGGCAAAGATGTAGTTGCCATAGTTGGCACCAGCCTGCAGATATGGGCATTCAGGCTCAAGTGCTTTCTCTTCGAGGCGCTTGTTGAGCATGTCGCAAGCCATGTTGATGGCATATTTCATTACCATGTAGCTGATGTCGCCTTTTATCTCATCGGGCATTGGGTCGGTCTTGTACATAACTTGAATGACGTTGTACTGCTGTTCCTTGTCCTTGTCGATGACAAAGATGGGCTCGGCATTGTCGGGCACCTCTACGTCAACCACCTGGGCGGCATCGGCAGCGGGACCGGGGATAGAGCTGAACATCTCCTTAATCTTGGCCTCGGTGCGGTCAACATCAATATCACCAACAACAACGATAGCCTGGTTGTCGGGGCGATACCACTTGTGGTAGTAGTTGCGAATTTCGTCATACTTGAAGTTGTCGACAACGCTCATCAAGCCAATGGGCATGCGCTTGCCATATTTCGAGCCGGGATACAGGGTCTCGAGGTTGCGCTCAAACATGCGCTGGCTGGCACTTGAGCGAACGCGCCATTCCTCGTGAATCACGCCACGCTCCTTGTCTATCTCGTCGCCCTCGAGCAACAGGCCGTTAGACCAGTCCTTGAGGATGAGCAAGCACGAGTCGATGGCGCTCAGGCGAGTGCTGGGCACGTCGTTGATGTTGTAAACGGTTTGGTCCACACCGGTGTAGGCATTCAGGTCACGACCAAACTCCACGCCTAATGAGCGGGTGTAGTCGATAACGCCGTTGCCGGGATAGTTCACAGTGCCGTTAAAGGCCATGTGCTCCAGGAAGTGGGCAAGACCACGCTGGCTCTCTTCCTCTTGCAATGAACCCACGCGCTGAGCAATGTAGAAGTTCACGCGGTGCTCAGGCCAGTTGTTTTGCTTCACATAGTAAGTGAGGCCGTTAGGCAACTTGCCGGTGCGTACCGATGGGTCGTTCTCGATGGGCATCGATTGCGCCATTGAGCCAAGTGCTACAAGCATCATGGCTGCTGCAAAGAATTTTCTTAGTTTCATGTTTTGAAAACGTTGATAAATAATATTAATAATGTGTGTAATATATTTTTATGCTGGTATTTAAACTTACAAAAGTAGTTATTTATTGATAAAAATGCGTTGTTTACTTTATTATTAATTGTTAATTTGTTGTTTTTGCTTGATTATTGTCAAGGTTTTGAGTTTATTCTTGGCTGTCTTGTGTAACTTGATTGATCTGGTCGATGAGTTGGGTGTTGGTGCGTTGCATCTTGCGGAAGATGAGCCAGGCGATGATTGCGCCTATCAGTCCGCCCACAATGGCACCCACCACTATTGGCACAGTCGCATTGTGGTTGGGCAAGGTGCCGCCATTGCCAGTTTTCATTACAAAATCGATGAGGAACCATACTAACCAGACGGTGCAGAAAATCACACCTGCAATGAACCATGAAGCGCGCTGTTTCTTCATCTTTATGAGTCGCTGACAGGTAGCAACGAGGTCGCTGCTCAAGAGCTGGCTCTTGGGAATACGGTTGATGATTAAGTCGCCGGTGGTATCGGCAATGACACCTATGGCAAGGAATGCAAAGGCCCACCACGAGAGGCCCATGCTGGCATAGATGGTTGCCATGAAGACAAGCAATAGTGGCACTATGATAATCTCTCCCCAGATGAACTTCTTTATCCACGACATTTTGGAACCCATGGTGTTGCGCACGAGTTGCTCATTTACAATTTGTTGTTTGTCAAGTTGATTCTTGAATATTGACATTTGCTCTCGCATCTGCTCAAGTTCAGTCATCTCATTATTGTTAGTTTCCATATATGTTGTTTAATTAGAAGGGTTGTCATTCATTTGTTTTAGTTGCTCTCTTATTCTCACCAATCTCACACCCACGGCCTTGGCGGTGATGCCCACGATGGCTGCGATGTCGTCGTAGCTCATGTTTTCAAGCCAGAGGAGCACTATGGCGCGGTCGAAGGGTTGCAGGCGGCTGATGCGCCGGTGCAGGAGTTTTACCTGCCTGTTCTCAACATTGTTGTCGTCGAGAAAGTCGCGGTCGAGTGACAGGGGCACGGTGTCGACACGTCGTTTTTTCTTGCGGTCGCTGGTGATGCAGGTGTTGAGTGCGATGCGCCATACCCACGTGCCGATGCCGCTACGCTGCTCAAACTTGTCAAGCCCATTCCACATGTTAATGAGGGTTTCCTGAAACAGGTCTTCCACCTCGTCATGTTCTTTAGAAAACATGTAGCACACCGAGTAGATGGTGCTCTTGTGGTCGTGCAAGATTTTCTTGAAATTTGCCTCTGTTTTTTCCATTTTTCTTTTTTGTTACATCAGTTAGACGCAATAAAGGTACAAAAACTACATTAAATATTCGTTTTTTTTCGTGAAAATATAAAATGTGACTTGTGTGCCGGCGTGCGGTTTACAGGCTTTTGTAATAAATTGATTGTAATGTGCTGGATATTCCCAAAAAATGGTTATCTTTGTAGGCAAAAAGATTATTAAATTGATATTATAATGAAGAAATTATTAACATTGTTGTTATTGGTGTGTTTGGCTATTGGTGCTAAGGCACAGATAGTTGATGCCGGGCTGGCGACCAAGGCGGCCGACAAGACGGTGTTCTACCAGACGCCCGAGATAGAGAAGAAAAACACTTTTGTTGTGATTTCAAAGACCGAGTTGCGCTTGTATGTATATGGTAAGGTGGGCAAGGACACCGTGCTCATGGCAAAGTTTCCTGCATGCCTAAGCCGAAACAAAGGACAGAAACAGCGTCGCGGCGACATGAAGACTCCCGAAAGCACACCCGGCAAACCGTTCTATATTGATGCCATTAAAGATGCGTCGTCCTGGTATCACGACTTCAAGGACGGGAGGGGAAGCATCAAGGCCTATGGTGCCTGGTTCCTGAGGTTGGTAACGCCAGGCCACAAGGGCATTGGCATTCATGGCAGCACCAACAATGAGAGTTCGGTTCCCGGTCGTCACAGCGAGGGTTGCATACGCCTGCGTGACCACGACATCATTCTGTTCAAGGAGAGGTATGCCTACATCAACATGCCGGTGATTATCAAGAATGAGACCGAAGGCACTTGGCCATGGGAACTTAAGGCTCACGCCAAGGCTGTTCCCACCAGTGCCAAGCGTGGTGGTGCAACAAGGGCCTCTTCACGCACCAACTGAGATTGTCAAGAACGATTATAAAAACCTTTTAAATTAGAACTGTTATGAAGAATAGAAACATTTCTCGAGTTGTGATGCTTGCAATGATGATGCTTGCATCGATGAGCGCTTTTGCTCAGTATGTTGTGTGCACGGGTGACAATGTGCGCCTGCGCATGGGACCATCCACCCAATATCCCATGCTGGTGTGGACTTCCAACGATAAACCCGTGTATATCAACAAGGGTGAAACATTGACCTATCTTGGCAACGACACTCCTGAGTTCTATAATGTGGAATTTGACGGCAAGAGCGTGTATATCAGCAAGAAATATGCAAAGCTGATGAAAGCCGAGAAGAAGGCCGAGAAAAAGGCGGTCGACAGTAAGTCAAAGAGTGTGGTTGTTGCCGGCGACAACGTTCGCTTGCGCTGGGAGGCCTCTCTTGATGGCAAGATCTATAGCAATTCCAAGGGCAAGGCCATCTATCCCCCAAAAGGTGCCAAACTCACTTATTTAGGCGAAGAGGGTAACTTCTTCAAGGTTAAGTACAAGGGTAATGTGCTTTATATTTCAAAAGACTACACTTACCTGAAATAACTTGTGAAACATAATAAGGTAATGAGTAAGATAGGCACTCTGGTTGTCGTTGTCGCTGCAATGCTGCAAACGGCTTGCGGCGGTGACGGCCAAAGCAAGGAGAAACCGTCGGCGGTAGATAGCCTGCAGCCTGTCGCTGAGCAGTATAAGGACATCTACAAGGGCGATTACGACAAGTCTAAGTCGTTCATTGTCATTTCCAAGAAGGACTTAAGGCTAACGGTCTATGCGCCGGTGGGCGGCGACACGCTACCCGTGGCGCAGTTCCCGGTGTGCCTGAGCCTCAACAAGGGGCAGAAGGAGAGGGAAGGCGACATGCGCACTCCCGAGAGCGAGCCCGGCAAGCCTTTCTATATCGATGCCATTAAGCCCGCCAGTGATTGGACTCACGACTTTGGCGACGGTCGCGGTGCTATTCTTGCCTATGGCGACTGGTTTCTGCGGCTTGTCACTCCCGGGCATCACGGCATTGGCATCCATGGCAGCACAAACAACGAGTCGTCGGTTCCCGGTCGTGCCAGTGAGGGATGCATCCGTCTGCGCGACACCGACATTGTCACGCTCAAGGAACAGTATGCCTACGTTGGGATGCCGGTTGTCATCAAGCAGGAAGGGCAGGGCTTGAAACCGTTTGAAATTAAGCGTTAGCCCAATCATCGGATTTTGGGAGCAAGATTCCCCGTTTGCGCGTGCGCACGCACATATATAATAATGTGTAGGAGAAAGCGCTGTTATAAATGTGATTGTTGCTAAGAACTGTGACACAAAATGTGTAAGATGTTCTTTTGGCACATAACACACTTGCTGTCAGTTGGTTATATTGCTTTTTGGGCAGGTGCGGATTAACGCGGATTTATTTTTTTTTGAAAAAAAAGTTTGTAAAGTTTTGCCAGTTAAAAAAATATGCCTAACTTTGCAACCGCTTTAGAACCCCCGTGTGGGGTTTTTAAGTCAAAAGTTGCCTCTTTAGCTCAGTTGGCCAGAGCACGTGATTTGTAATCTCGGGGTCGTT
>CAMJZF010000035.1 GCA_946410125.1 uncultured Prevotellaceae bacterium
CTCATCGTTCCCGAACCGGTATATGCCAACTATATGGGCTTTGCCAACGAAATGGGAGTGAAGGTTCGCACCATTACCACCAAGATTGAGAACGGCTATGCACTCCCCTCGATTGAGGAATTTGAGAAGCTCATCAACGAGCGCACTCGCGCCATCATGATCTGCAACCCTAACAACCCCACCGGCACGCTCTATAGCGAAGAGGAACTCAAGCAGCTGCGCGACGTGGTTAAGAAACACGACCTCTACCTCATCAGCGACGAGGTTTACCGCGAGTTCCGCTACAACGACAAGCCTTACCTGAGTGCCCTTCACCTCGAGGGAATCGAGGACAACGTTATCGTCGTTGACTCGGTTTCTAAGCGTTACAGCGAATGTGGCATCCGCATCGGTGCCTTCATCACACGCAACAAAGAACTGCTCACCACAGTGATGAGGTTTGCTCAGGCTCGCCTTAGCCCTCCATTGATTGGCCAGGTTGTTGCCGAGGCATCGCTCGCTGCTCCACAAGCCTATCATCAGGGTGTTTACGACGAGTATATCGCTCGCCGCAACTGCCTCGTCGAGGGCTTGAACAAGATTCCCGGCGTTTTCGCTCCAATGCCAATGGGAGCTTTCTATGCTATGGCAAAGCTTCCTGTTGATGACTGCGACGACTTCTGCCGCTGGTGTCTTGAGAAGTTCAGCTACGAGGGCGAGACCGTGATGATGGCTCCGGCCACCGGCTTCTATGCCACTCCTGGTGCTGGAAAGAATGAGGTTCGCATGGCCTACGTGCTCAAAATCGAAGATCTCAAGCGGGCACTCATCGTCCTCGAGAAAGCTCTCGAAGCCTACAACGCACGCTAATCAACATTCAACGCTACTAAAGCAACACTCGCAGCGTTGATTTCACACAATCGCCAGTGTCACTCACTACCGACGCTGGCGATTGCTTTTTATTCTTACACCTCCTTTCTCTACTGCCAAAAAACACACTCCTACTACTCAACCCAAAACCGAAAATCATATCTAAAAATGTTAACCCACCAACCTTATTTTAGTTAAAATCGTTAATGTCAAAAAATCGTGCTGAAATGATTTTTCTATTAGCAAAAATATCAATACCTTTGCACCTGAATTATGGACATAGCTCTCATAAATGACTTTGGTTGAGATTTTCATATTCGCATCTTACGCTCCTGGCAGTCAAGGATATACTGTCGGGGACTTGATATCGCAATCGATGATTCAAAGGGCTAACAATATAACTACACACCGCTATTAGTGCTTACTGGCTAATAGCGGTGTGTTGCTTTTGGCTTGGGGTTACACATTATTATTAATGTTGATTTGTTACTCAATAAATAATTTAAACGTTTCATTTATAATTATTTCCTTTTTTAATCATTTAACCTATGCTTAAAAGATTTTACTTATCAACGCTCATGATGTTGCTCGCAGGAGTAATATCATTGAATGCGCAGATTACTACCTCGTCGATGACAGGTGTAATCACCGACGACACCAATGAGCCTCTTATTGGTGCAGTGGTAAAAGCTGTACACGTGCCTTCGGGTACTGAGTACAACGCCGTTACCAACCTTGATGGACGTTTCAACATTCAAGGTATGCGTACCGGTGGTCCTTACACCACTACTGTGTCTTACATTGGTTACAAAACCAAAGTCTTGACCGAGATTACACTCGCTCTGGGTGAAACTTACAACCTGCCGGTTATCATGCAGACCGACGCTAACCAACTCGAAGAAGTGGTTGTCGTTGGCTCAGGTTCGAAGTTCGCTGGCGAGAAGACTGGTGCTACTACCAACATCACCAACGTGCAGATTACCAGCCTGCCTACTGTAACTCGCAGCATCACCGACGTTACTCGTCTCTCGCCTTATGGCGGCAACGGAATGAGTTTTGCCGGTGCCGACGGTCGTACCGCCAACTTCACCGTGGATGGTGCCAACTTCAACAACAACTTTGGTCTTAGCAGCAACCTCCCTGGTGGTGGCAACCCAATCTCTCTCGACGCTATCGAGGAAATGCAAGTGGTTATCTCGCCCTACGACGTGCGTCAAACCAACTTCATTGGTGGTGGTGTAAATGCCATTACCAAGAGTGGTAACAACACCTTCAAGGGCAGTGCCTACATCTATCACCGCAACGAGAACATGCGTGGCGACGCTGTGGATGGTGAGCAAATCGCCGGCGCTCGCGCCAAGGACCGTGTTACTACCTACGGCTTCACCCTGGGTGGACCAATCATTAAGAATAAGCTCTTCTTCTTTGTAAACGGTGAAATGTCTAAGATTCCTACCGTTGCCAACCGCTGGCGCGCCTCTGAGAACGGAGTTGCCGACCCCGACAACTACCTCTCACGCACCACTATCGCCGACATGCAACGCGTTCAAAAACACGTGTTGGATAAGTACGGTTACGACACTGGTTCTTACACCGACTTCCCTGCCGACGAGAGCAATTACAAGTTGCTTGCACGCATCGACTGGAACATCACCAACGACCACCACTTGGCACTGCGCTACAACTACACTAAGAACAATGTGTGGAACGCCGCCAACGCAACATCAATGGACGGAGGCACTCGCTCGTCCTATGCTCGCGCTTCGCAGTACTCAATGATATTTGCCAACTCTATGTACTCGATGAAGAACCTGGTTCACTCGCTCTCATTCGACCTCAACAGCCGCTTGGGTGACAACCTCTCTAACCAGTTCCTCGCCACTTGGTCTAAGCTCGACGACGTGCGTGGCACCAACTCGAGCGAGTTCCCATTCATCGACATTCAGGATGGCACTGGCAACAACGGCAACTACATGGCTCTCGGTTATGAGCTCTTCACTTGGAACAATGCCGTGCACAACACCATCTGGAACGTCAAGGACGATATCACTTACTATGCCGGCAACCACAAGATCACTGCCGGTATCAACTTCGAGCACCAAATGGCCGACAACCAGTACATGCGCAACGGTACAGGTTACTACCGCTACGCCAGCGTTGACGACTTCATCAACGGCGCCGCTCCCGAAGTTGTTTGCTTGACCTACGGTTACGACGGTGAGACTCACCCCGCCGCTCGCGTTCAATTCAACAAGGCCGGTATCTATGGCCAGGACGAGTGGAACGTTAACGACAAGTTCAAACTCACTTATGGCTTGCGCATCGACGGTCTCTTCTTCAACAACAAGGACCTCATGACCAACAATAAGATTCTTGCCCTCGACTACTACGACAAGGACGGTAACGTTCGCAACATCGACACTGGCAAGTGGCCTAACAGTAGCGTTACATTCTCGCCACGCGTGGGCTTTGTTTACGATGTGTTTGGCGACAAGAGCTTCAAGCTCCGTGGTGGTACAGGTCTCTTCTCGGGACGTCTGCCTCTCGTATTCTTCACCAACATGCCTACCAACGGCGGTATGGTTCAATACCAAGCACAACTCAATGCTAAGAACACCGACATGAACCAGTTTGCCGGCGGTCTCGTTACCGATGCCAATGGTCATGCAACTATCGCTGCACTGCAGGAGAAACTCTTCAGCATGGGTTATCCACAAACTGTTAAGCCCGAGGACGGTACAGTTCCCTCGGCAGTAAATGGCGTAGATTCTAAGTTCAAGATGCCACAGGTATGGAAGTCTTCTATCGCTATCGACTATGCTCTGCCCGTTTCGTTCCCATTCACTGTAACTGCCGAGGCAATCTTCAACAAGACCATCAACGGCGTTACAATCAGCGACTGGTCTATTCCAAGCGTGGGCGGTTTTGCTCGCTTCAATGGTGTGGACAACCGTCCTATCTATCCTGCAGGTTTCCGCACTAACACTAAGGCATTCGTCCTTGAGAACACCAGTAAGGGCTACGGCTGGAGTGCCAACCTCATGGCAACTGCCAAGCCTGCCGACTGGGTAAGCCTCATGGCTTCTTACACTCACACAGTGTCAAAGGAAATAACTGGTATGCCAGGTTCGGCTGCCGAGAGCGCCTTTACCTATGTTCCCACTACCGACGGTCCTAACAACATCAAGCTGCACAACTCGCAGTATGTTACCCCCGACCGCTTCATCGCAAGCGCAACTCTGCACGACCGCAGTGGCAACCACTACAGCCTCATCTATGAAACCTGGCGTGGCGGTTACAACTACTCTTACATGACAACCAACGACATGAACGGCGACGGCTACGCCTACGATGCCCTCTACATCCCAACCGATGCCGAGGTTGAGGCTGGCGACTTCCGCTTCAAGAGCACCGACGACCGCGACCGCTTCATGGGCTTCGTTCACAACGACGGCTACCTGAAGAACCACCAGGGCAAGTATGCCGAGGCTTACAGCGTTTACAGCCCTTGGGTACACCGCATCGACCTGGGTTACAAGCACGACTTCAACTTCCGTGCCGGCAACACTAAGCACACTATCCAGCTTAGCTTCGACATGAAGAACGTTCTCAACTTCTTCAACTCAAGCTGGGGTGTGAGCAAGTACCTCAATCCCGAAATTGGCAGCGAGGCTCGCATCCTCAAGTATGAGGGCGTTGATGCACAGGGTTATCCTTTGTTCTCTACTCCCACCGCTATCAGTGGCGACACCAAGACTTGGGCTCCTAACCATGCAATTGGTCAGTGCTGGAACGTGGCTATCGGTGTTAAGTATATTTTCAACTAATTAATTAAAGCAATATCCTAACTATGAAACTAAGATATTTTATTCCCGCATTTGTTGCACTGCTTGGTGCAATGCTGGTTAGTTGCTCCGACGACGACAAGATTACCTTGCTCGACGAGATTCAGGTTTCGCAATCTTATGTAGCCATTGACAAGGAAGGTGGCTCTACATCAATCACTGTCAATGCCAAGGACTCTTGGAGCTTCGACGAGACTCAAATCCCCAGCTGGCTCACCGTGACCCCACTCTCGGGTGGTGCTGGCGAGACTGAGGTGAAATTTAGTGCCGAGTCCACTATCAATGGCCGCAACGCCGACCTTAACATCGCATGCGCTGGTCGCAAGCAAAACATCAAGGTGCTTCAAGGACTCTCTGAAACCATGACCGCCACCTGCGCCGAGGTTGCCGCTGGCAACGAAGGTATGACCTACCGCGTTACTGGTGCCGTTAACAACATCTACAACTTGGAGTACGGTAACTTCTACATCAACGATGGCACTGGCAACCTTCAGATTTATGGCACTCTCAACAAGAGTGGCAAGACTAAGGGCAACCCAATTGCCGACTGGGGCATCGAGGAAGGCGACATCATCACCGTTGAGGGTCCATTGAAGTTCTACAATGGTGCTGCCGAGCTGTGTGATGTTACTGTTATTAAGCTTGTCAAGTCGCTGCTCAAGGTCGAGAGCATCGACCCCGAGGACGCAACAATTCCTCTCGAGGGTGGCGACGTCACCGTTAATCTCTCTTGCAAGGGCGATGGCATGGGCATTGAAATTCCCGACAATGCCAAGGATTGGCTCTCTGTTACTAAGACTACTGGCGGTGCCAACCCATCAGTTACTTTCCATGCCAACACCAACCTTGGTGGAGATCGTTCGGCTACTGTTACCTTCATGACTCAAAAGGGCTCGCAAGCTTCGACGGTTTCGGCTACTATCAAACAAATAGGTGCCATTGTCGAGGTTAACTGCAGCCAGTTCCTTGAGGCCGACGAAGACGCTACTCAGTATCGCATCACTGCTGTTATCCAGAAGGTGGCAAACGCTCAGTATGGCAACGTCTACCTGCGTGACTTCACCGATGAGCAGGTTTATGTCTATGGCATCGGTGCCAAGGGCGACTTCGAGGCTCTGGGTCTCAAGGAAGGCGACATCGTCACTTTAGTTGGTATGCGCAGCTCTCACAACGGCAACCCACAAATGAAGGGCGCCCAGTACGAGTCTCACATCCCGGTTACCGACATCTCAATCGCCGAGTTCCTCACAAAGCCCGATGACGAGCATGTCTACTATCGCATTTCTGGTCAGATTACCGACATCGACAACCCAACTTACGGTAACCTAACTTTGAGCGACGACGATGCCGATGTATATGTTTATGGCTGCTACCCGGGCTGGGGAGCAACTGGCGACAACCGCAAGAACTGGCTTGCTACTGCAGGTATTGAAGTTGAAGACCAACTTACTGTAATTGGTTACAAAAAGACCTTTAATGGTAAGATTGAGCTTTACAACGGTATCTACTTCTCCCACAGCAAACACGAGTAATCTAATAGTGGGTTAAAATAGACCTGTAATAACAACTGCTGGCTCTGTCAACTGCGACAGGGCCAGTATTGTTTTTTTAATGTTGCTCCCTTACGTGTCTCCATTTTACCTTTGCCCGTAAAAAACACTGCTATGAAACAGAATAAGCAATTTACCATCATCCACCGTGGAGAAGCTCAGCTCCACAATGGCGAGAGCGCCAAGCCAGGAATTGCCGACACATTGATTAATATGAGAGAACGGGAGCAATCACTCCAGGTTGTGGGCGACCCTCTACCACTTAAACAGCTCAACAGCGGCGACCGCATCCTGCTCGTCGATGGCGACAACATCCTCATCCTTCGCGACAACTCCATCATCATAAACGAAACCACGGTACTTTCCCCTCAAGGCGAAATTCAAAGCGCACACCGGGTGGGGAATTTTATCGTAGTGGTCACCGACAAGGGCAACTACCTCTTGCTGTGCAACAATGGAAACTACACCATTCTCAACATCAACGATGCTCTGCCCGAACTGCATCTCGGCGCGGTGGAGAAAACAGCTCTCACGGCAACAATCCCAGCCTACGATTTCGCCCAGCCTTACGGTTCTTGGCAGGCTCCTCTCAACGCGACCGACGTCAGCGCATTGGCTAAGCTCATGCGTAATGCCGTCTACTCTCTGCAAAACGCAGCATCGTCTCAAGCACGCTTTACCGGCGTGATGCTCGCCAGGTATGGAGTAAAGCTCTGGGACGATAATTATCTGTGGCTCAGCCAGCCGGTAATCATTGGCAACGACATCATCAAGGCTTCCTACCGAACCTCGGCTACCGTAGCAACATCCAACAACCGTTTCTCGGGTATTGAATCTTGCGACTTGTCAATCAACAGCTACAGGCTGGGCATCTCGGTCACTAAAGGCATTGCACAGCAATGGCGCGACCTTGTCAAGTCAATCGACATCCTTGTCTCGCCTGTCGCAAGCGTTATCGACAACAATTCGCTCGACTATCGCTGCGCAACCTCAACATCAAGCGGCACGCGGCGATATATCCTCGAACTCGGACCGCGTGCTCGGTCTGCCTCGGCTATCATGCAGCCTCTGCTCAACACCCACTGGCACGTGATTGCATCAACTTCCACACTCGACGGCACGGCTTTCACCGCCACCAACACCACTGTTTCTTCTCAACACATTTTGCCTGCTGTAAGATGCGACGTAATCACCACCAGTCTCGCTGCCTCCCACACCCTTGACGCAAGGCAATGCAGCGACATCATGGCACCGCGCACCGCCACGCCGGTATGCCGCGCTGCTATGGAGCACAACGGCAGGCTGTATGAAGCGCCTAACGAGGAACTTTTAACCATCCCCTGGAGTGTAACGCCCTGGCTTTGTGGCTCGTTCTCGCAAGGCACTGTCAACGCTGTCATTCAGGTTTCCCTCAACACTTTCTACGGCGAAACAGTCATCACCACTCATTGCCAATGCCCATGTGGGGCTACAACTCTCAACTCTTTCATTGCATTCCCCGACGAGAGAGCCACTCACATCGCCATTGCAGTTGGCAACAAGATGTGGGAGGCCGACTTAACGCCTCTCGACGGCACCAACATGGCTGTCTATATCAATCCTTCTATTAATGACAACGTGCTTGCCTCTGGCGTGATAATCGACCAGGACAACGACAATTCAGTGTTGCTAAATCCTGGCAATGTTTATGTCAGCAAGGTCGCCAATCCGCTCGTCAGGCAGTGGAGCACCGAGGTGTGCGGAGGCGACATCCTTGCCATGGCACCCGCCTGCAGGCCCATCTATTCGGGTGGATTTGGGCGTTATCCTATCTACCTGTTCACATCCCAGGGCATCATGGCTCTGCCACAGCGAGCCAACGGCGACTTCGCCGAGCCGCGGCTAATTAGCAGTCAAGTTATTGATTCCGAAATCTTGCCGGTCATGGGCGACGACAAAATCTGGTTTATTTCTTATTTCAACAGCTTATGCGTGCTATCGGGCAGCAAGGTGACTATGGTTTTAGAAAATGTCAATAATGTATCTCAAGTGGCTTGGAACAATGCTGAACGTGAACTCTGGATTGCCGACTACGATGGCAACGTTGTGGTTCTCATGCCTTCGCTCAACTTCTACAGGCGTGACATCCTGCTCGGCTGTCTCTACAGCGACTCCTCTCATGCTCTTGCCATAAGGTCCGACGGCTACTTGGTTAATCTCAGTGTCGAGGTGCCAACAATGAAACGTGTCTACTACCTTTCACAGCCATTCAGCGTCAAACCGTTGATGCAGCGCCAGCCTGTAAAAATCGCTTGGAACATCTTCTCTCCAGTTCCATCACAAAATGATTCACGCGATTCCAACTTTCTCAACGATTCTTTCAACTCTCTTACTCTCACCCTGCGAGGCGAACGGGCATCTTCTTGTCATGGCTACATGATAAGCCGCGTTAAGGCAACGGGCATTATTGCCGCACCTTTGACGCGAAAAATTCTTCACATCCCATCTCGCTCCATAAGGCTCGAAATCGACGCTTTTCTCTCTACAGGCACCATCGCTTTGCCAACATTTTTTGGTTTTTAGAAAATTATTCTATAATTTTGCACTATCAAAAACTAAAAACTGATAACTAAAAACTTATAACTAACAACTAATATTTTTCTCGTCATGAAAAAATTAATCTCTTTAGCAATGATTGCCTTGATGGCCTCGCTTCCGCTCATGGCACAAAGGCACAATTATGGCAGCACTCCAAGTAACCGATACAACTACGAGTCGTCTCACAGCCGCTGGATAAGAAATTACTATGGCAAAGACATGTATTTTGGAGTGCGCATCGGTCCTGCATTCTCTCACGTCGGGGGCGACGGCATCACCTATGCCGGCAGTTCAAGGACTGGATTGCACCTCGGTGGTGTTGTCGGTTTTGAAATCACCAACAGGGCTCCCGTCTTCTTCGAGACTGGATTGAGCTACGTCAACAAGGGCGGCAAGGGCGAACTGCTTGGCAACAAGGTCACTACAAGCCTTAGCTACATTGAGTTACCCCTTGTTTTCAAGTATATCTATTACACCGACATGGGGCTCTCTGTTCATCCTCTCTTTGGTGGCTATCTCGCTGTGGGGGTCGACGGCAACATCAAGGACTACAACTCTCACACCAAGGTTGGTGCTTTTGGAAAGGACAAGGATGGATATGAGCGATTCAAGCGATTCGACGGTGGCCTCCGCATTGGCTGTGGAGTAGGTTTCAGCATGTTCTATCTCGACATGTGCTACGACATCGGTCTGGCCAACATCAGCCACAACGACTACGACTCAAGCAGCAACCGCACGCTCTATCTCAACTTTGGCGTGAACTTCTAAGTCAACTTCAAGAGTGTTGCAATTATCTGTTTAGAATCAATCTATAAATAATGTTTGATTTTTTATGATTTGTTAGATTTCTCGCCGAAGGCGACTGAAATTTCTATTTTGCAACACCCTCTTGCAATGAAACACCGGCTCTGCCTATCACAATAGTCCGAGCCGGCTTTTTTTGCAAAAACAATCTCATGCCTCGTGACCTTATATTCAAGAAAAATCACTATCTTTGTAGTCTTATAAAATTTTTTTTCCTAAAGCACTATGGCAAAAGAAGTGGGCCAGACCCCGATGATGAAACAGTTCTACGAGATGAAGGCTAAGCATCCCGATGCTTTGCTTCTTTATCGCGTGGGTGACTTTTATGAAACTTACGGGCCCGACGCTGTGATAGCAAGCGAAATCCTTGGAATAACTCTAACAAGGCGCTCCAACGGCACCGGTGGCAAAAATCTTGAGATGGCGGGATTTCCACATCACGCCCTCGACACCTATCTGCCCAAACTGGTGCGGGCTGGCAAGCGTGTGGCAATTTGCGACCAGCTCGAGGACCCTAAGCTCACCAAGAAGCTCGTCAAGCGCGGCATCACCGAACTTGTCACGCCTGGCGTGGTGATTGGCAACACGCTGCTCGACCGAAAGCAGAATAACTTCCTGGCTGCAGTGCATTTTGGGAAACGGGCTACGGGTGTGGCGTTTCTCGACATCAGCACTGGCGAGTTCCTGGCAGCGGAGGGGTCCGTCGACTATGTCGACAAGCTTTTGGCAAACTTCTCCCCCAAGGAGGTGCTCATCGAGCGCAGCAACCGCACCAGGTTCCAGCAGTCGTTCTCAGGCAAATATCTCACTTTTGAGATGGAAGACTGGGTTTTTACGCTCGACGCGGCAATGGATCGACTGCTCAAGCACTTCGAGACCAAGAACCTAAAGGGTTTTGGCATTCACAACATGCAATGCGCAATTGTGGCTTCGGGGGCGATTCTACACTATCTCGACCTCACTCAGCACACTCAGGTCAAGCACATCACATCGCTCTCTCGCATCGAGGCTGAGCGATATGTGCGTCTCGACAAGTTCACCGTGCGAAACCTCGAACTTGTCGCACCCATGGCCGACGACGGCAAGAGCCTCCTCAGCGTTATCGACAAGACGCTCTCTCCTATGGGGGCTCGACTGATGCACCGATGGATGATGTTCCCGCTCAAGGATGTGAAGGCTATAAACAGGAGGCTCGACGTGGTGGAATATTTCTTTCGTGACACCGACGGGCGCGAACTGCTGCGGGAGCAACTCGAGGTGATTGGTGACATCGAGAGGCTGGTTTCGAAAGTGGCGGTAGGTCGCATCTCACCGCGCGAACTGGTGCAGCTCAAGTGCGCCCTCCAGGCAATTGTTCCCATCAAGCAATTGTGCGAGCAAAGCGACAGCGAAGTGCTTTACAGCTTTGGGGAGCAACTGAATCCTTGCCCGCTCATTCGCGACCGCATTGAGCGGGAAATCAACCCCGACGCTCCCAGCCAGCTCAATCGTGGCAACGTCATTCGCAATGGCGTTGACGACGAACTCGACGAGCTGCGCAACATCTCATCGAGCAGCAAGGACTATCTCATGCAACTGCAGCAGCGCGAGAGCGAGCGCACTGGCATCCCAAGCCTCAAGATTGCCTACAACAACGTCTTTGGCTACTACATCGAGGTGCGCAACACTCACAAGGACAAGGTGCCACAGGAGTGGATAAGGAAGCAGACTCTCGTCAATGCCGAGCGATATATCACACAGGAGCTAAAGGAACTCGAAGAGAAAATCCTCGGGGCGGAAGAGAAAATCCTCATCATCGAGAACCGCATCTTTAACGAACTGGTAGCAGCCGTGAGCGACTACATTCCTGCCATTCAAAACGATTCGGGGCTTATCGCACAGCTCGACTGCCTGCTCTCGTTTACACGCGTGGCTATCGAAAACAAGTATAACCGACCCATTGTTGACGACTCGCTCGACATCGACATCACCGATGGACGCCATCCTGTAATCGAGAAGCAACTGCCTGTGGGAGAGATTTATGTCCCTAACAGCATCATGCTCAGCAACGACGAGCAGCAGGTTATGATAATCACTGGTCCAAACATGGCTGGTAAGTCGGCTCTGCTGCGGCAAACGGCTCTCATCGTCATCATGGCGCAGATGGGATGCTTTGTCCCTGCCCAGGCGGCACGCATCGGCATCGTCGACAAGGTGTTCACAAGGGTGGGTGCAAGCGACAACATTTCGCTTGGGGAGTCAACTTTCATGGTCGAGATGACCGAAGCCTCTTCTATCCTCAACAACTTGAGCGAGAGGAGCCTTATTCTCTTTGACGAACTCGGTCGCGGCACAAGCACCTACGACGGCATCTCCATTGCATGGTCTATTGTGGAATATATTCACGAGACATCGGCTCACCCAAAGACGCTTTTTGCCACTCATTATCACGAGCTCAACGAGATGGAGAAGTCGTTCAAGCGAGTCAAGAACTACAACGTGAGTGTGCGTGAGATGAATGGCAAGGTCGTGTTCCTGCGCAAACTGCTGCCGGGCGGCAGCGAGCACAGCTTTGGTATTCATGTGGCGAAAATCGCGGGCATGCCCAAGGCTATCGTGCATCGAGCCGACGAAGTGCTCAAGCGCCTCGAACAGAACAACAATAACGATTCCTTGAGCAAGGATCTTGACGATGTGGCCAACAACCGCAACGGCGTGCAGCTCTCGTTCTTCCAGCTCGACGACCCGGTTTTGAGTCAGGTGAGAGACGAAATCCTCAACACCGACATCAACAACCTCACCCCTATGGAGGCTCTCAACAAGCTCAACGACATCAAGTCCATCATCACCGGCAAGAAACAATGACATGTAACAACTAACAAACTCCTTTCATTCCTTTTATTCCTTTAACTCCTTTCATTCCTTTCACCCCATGCGCAAGATTTTTCTTTCCCTCCTAATTTGCATTGCCTCGATTGGGGCAATGGCTCAGAGTGAGATTGCACGGCAACAGTTGGCAGCCAACCCTAACCGCTGTGGCAGTAACCATTTTGCTTACCCCTACCCTGCTCAGCAACTGCCTGAGCTCACTCCCGCTCCCGATGGATATGAACCGTTTTTCATCAACCACTACGGACGGCACGGCAGCCGCTGGCTAACTAATCAAAAAACCTACGACCGACCAGTTGCCATGCTGGAGCAGCTCAATAGCCGCCACCTGCTCACCAAGCAGGGCGAAGTACTGCTCAACATCTTGCGCAAGGTGGCTGCCGAGGCCAAAGACCGCGTGGGCGAACTCAGCGATGTGGGAGCCGAGCAGCATCAGGGCATCGCAAGGCGAATGTGCGAGAATTTTCCACAGGTTTTCAGTGGCGATGCCATTATTGACGCACGCTCCACCGTGTGGATTAGATGCATCCTCTCTATGGGCAACGAAACTGCCGAGATTAGCGCCTTCAACCCTCGCGCTCGCATCACCAGCGACGCCAGCTACCACGACATGTACTACATGGGATGGGGCTACGGCGAGGACACTCTTGCCAACCCGCAGCGCAAACACATCCTCCGCATCAGCGACAGCATCTTCAACGCGCGTGTGAAACCCGAGCGATTTATCAGCCAAATCGTCAACGACAAGGACTACGCTGACTCACATTTCAAGCAGTGCGCCCAGTTCATGGAGGATGTCTTTGACATTGCCGGCAGCCTGCAAAACCACCATGTCTTCGACAACATCAGCCTTTTCCACTATTTCACTAATGAGGAGATTTACGAGCTCTGGAAAATAAAGAACATATATTGGTACTTGCAGTGGAGCAACTCTCCACAGGGAGGAAACCGAATGCCGTTCATCGAGCGTGCGCTGCTATCCAACATGATTGAAACTGCCGACCGGGCAATCGCCGACAGCGACCACCACGGAGCTGCTTTGCGATTTGGTCATGAGACGTGCGTGCTGCCTCTGGCTTGCTTGCTCGAACTCGACAGCGTGAACTATTCATGCGACGACCTTAACGACCTGCACAACCATTGGCGAAACTACGAGATTTTCCCAATGGCTTGCAACATACAAATGGTCTTCTACCGCAATGACAATGACGACGACAACGACGATGATGACAATGACAATGACGACATTCTCGTCAAAGTACTGTTCAATGAACACGAGGCTAAGCTGCCATTCCACACCACCACCTTCCCCTACTACCGCTGGAACGACATCAAGCCCTACTATATAGAAAAACTCAAGACACCCATCAACTGGCCCAAGTAACACCATTTTAATATTGAAATAAAATACCGTTCACCTATAACTTTGCTCTTGCAACATCTCTTGCAAGAGCTCTTTGACATACTGCAACCCAACCTGCTATTCATGTGATTCATGTGATTCACGCGATTCATACGATTCCTTGGCGCAGCCATCCTCTCCCCTTGAGGGGGAGATTGAGAGGGGGCTACCACCTGTCCCACCTGTCCCACGTAATTCAATCGTCCTTAATGACCCAAAGCCGAATGGCTACGTTACCAGCATCTAATGATATAGTTTTTAATCGTCATTAATCGTCTGATAAAAATTGAGAGGGGGCTCCCAACTTTTTTGTTCTCTTAGTTTGATATCATTCGTTTTTTTCTGAAAAACTGACATTTTTTCAGTTTTTTCCTGTAACTTTGTAGCCGCAAACAAAAGAGCCCTCGTTCTTTTTTGCCACAAAATATCTAAAAAACAGATAATTACATTATGAACGACAATACACAAGCACCTCAGCGCATCAAGCCCACGGTGCTCGACTACGACGATATTTGCAAGGTGGCTCCTTTCTTCAAGGGGAAGGAAAAGCTGGTCAACAAGGTACTGCACTGGCTATCGGTCGACAAGGCCAACGACTTCAACAGTCGCAACATGGGGCTGCCGGGACATGAATTTTCACATAACCTACTCACTGAGTTGAATGCCGACATAAAAATCAGCAACAGTCAAGTGCTTGACAATATGCCCGATGGGCCTTTTATCACCGTCTCCAACCACCCCTTTGGAGCCCTTGATGGAGTGACGCTTATCGACATCGTGGGCTCACGACGACCCGACTTCAAGGTCATGGTAAACATGATTCTTAACAACATCGGAGGACTGAATTCAAGCTTTATCGCCGTCGATGCTCTCGCCTCCAACGACCCTGCAAAGCGGGCTGTCTCGGTAAAGGGCATCACCGATGCCATGCGGCACGTCAAGCAAGGACATCCCCTGGGATTCTTCCCTGCCGGGGCCGTCTCTAAGCTCGGCTGGAATCTGCGCATCCAGGACCGAGAGTGGCAACCTTCGGTAATTCGCATCATCCAAAAACTCAAGGTGCCTGTCATTCCCATCTATTTCCATGGGCACAACAGCTGGATTTTCATCCTTCTGGGTATGATCGACTGGCGACTGCGCACCTTGCGGCTTCCGGGCGAAGTGTTCCGCAAGGGCAACAACAAGTTCCGGGTCTCGGTGGGAAACGTTATCTCACCCGAAGAAATGGCCCAATACAGCACTCCCGAAGAACTGGGAGTTTTCCTAAAAGAACAAACTTATAAACTGAGAAAATGGCAACAATAACCGATCAGAAGATTAAAGAGACGATGCAGCGTTACAGCATCATTGGTTCGGCTCCCGAACTCATTAACGCTGTGAAAAGGGCATTGATAATAGCCCCTATCGACATATCGGTGCTCATCAACGGTGAGAATGGTACTGGTAAGGAATTCTTCCCTAAAATTATTCACGACAACAGCCCGCGAAAGCACAAGAAATACATCGCCGTCAACTGCGGTGCCATTCCTGCAGGCACTATCTCCAGCGAACTCTTCGGACACGAGAAGGGGGCTTTTACCAATGCCGAGAGCGAGCATTCGGGATACTTCGAGGTGGCCGACGGGGGAACTATTTTCCTCGATGAGGTGGCCGACCTCACGCTCGACGCTCAGGCTCGACTGCTGCGTGTCCTCGAGTCGGGTGAATATTTGCGGGTGGGCTCTTCTAAGGTGCGCAAGACCGACGTTCGTGTTGTTGCTGCCACCAACCGCGACCTCATGCGCATGGTTAAGACAGGAGAGTTCCGCGAAGACCTCTTCTACCGCATTGCCGCAATACGCATCGAGGTGCCACCATTGCGCGACCGTGGCGAGGACATCAAGATGCTGGCAACCAAGTTCAGCTACGACTACGCCGAGCAGCACAACCGCCCGCCTCTCATGTTCGACGAGAGTGCCTACCGCGCGCTCATGTCGTTCCGATGGAGCGGCAACGTGCGTGAGCTGCAGAGCCTTATTCGTGAGATGTCGTCGTTCGAGAATGGCATTGTCAATGGCGACACCGTGAAGCGCTACCTCAACCAGAAGAACCACAATGCCAATCTTCCTGTCGTCTTCGACAAGGCGCAGCACGACTACACGCAGGAGCGAGAGCTCATCTTCCAGCTCATCTTGCAGATGCAACAGGAAATCAAGGAGTTGAAGGACATGGCTCGAAACGGCAGCTTCGGCGGCAAAGCACAGGGCTCTAAGATTCATCTCAGCTCCAACATTAACGAACTTCAACGTCAGGTAAGCACCATTAGCGACGTTGTCAAGACCGACGACACCAACGACACCGACATGGTGTGGCACAAGGCTACCGGCGACTACGACTATGAGGAGCCCGAAGTCACACACATTCCACAGTCTCGTCATGCTATCAACGACATTAAGGCCACTGCCATCGACGTTGAGGAGGAAAAAATCAAGACGCTCGAAGACACCGAGCGGGAGGTTATTATCAATGCCATCGAGCGTAACAAGGGACGACGCAAGCAAACTGCAGCCGAACTCGGCATTAGCGAGCGTACTCTCTACCGCAAGATTAAAGAATATGGACTCGAGTACCGCAACAACCGCAAGTAACTCTAAACTAATCTACTACTAATATGGCACGAAAATTGTTTATAGCGGCTTTGGTGATGATTCTCGCACAGGCATGCATCAGCTACAAGTTCAATGGCGCGTCGCTCGACTATAACAAGTATAAGACGGTATCGTTTGCCAACTTCCCAATTCGGGCGGCTCTCGTTTACCCGCCTTTGCAGCAGGTGTTTCAAAACAAGCTCCAGGACGTCGTTACTCAGCAAACTCGTTTGCAGATGGTCGACAATCCACGCAGCGACTTGAGGTTTGAGGGCGAAATCACCAACTACAGCCTCTCGCCGCAGGCAGTGGGCGAAAATGCTTATGCCACTCGCACCAGGCTCACTATCGCCGTGAGGGTCAAGTACATCGACAATATCAACGAGGCTCTGAGCAACGACATCAACGTCTCGGCCTACCGCGACTTCGACAGCAACCAGCTTCTCATCGATGTGCAAGACCAGCTGTGCGAGGAAATCAGTACCGAGCTCGTCGACTTGATTTTCAACCAAACACTCGGCAACTGGTAGCGCTTTTCAACCACTCGACTGCTCGATAATTCGATTTTTAATTAAAAAATGAACCTTTCTCACGACATATCATCGCTCTTGGCAAGTGGCAACGCCCCCGATAGGCAATGGCTCGACGAGGTAACAAAGCGTTACCCCTACTTCACTCTGCCACTGCTGCTACACGTCAGGAACACCGGCGACAAGCAGGCGCTTCAGCGTCTTGCCACACTCAGCCCCGACCGACGCGACCTCGCCATCATGGTGGGCAGCGCACCCGAGGCTTTCGCGGCTTTCTACCCCGACGACGAGCCGGCACCCGCGCAAAGCGTCGACTCTATCATCGACAAGTTCCTCGACACCTATGCACAAGGCTCCGACCCGAAGGAAATTGATGCGCTGAGCAACGCCATCTTCCACCCCACCCCCGACTATGCCGACATCCTCGCAGCGCAAGACGACGGCAAGGCTCTCGGCGACAAGGAAGACCAGCTCATCTCAAGCTTTATCGCGCATTCGCGCGAACAGGAGCGAGAAGCTTTGACACAGCAGCCTGTGCCTGAGCATCAGCTGCAACAGGAAGATGTCGCCATGGTTGCACACGACAATGTAGACAATTCTACCCAAAACGATGACTCTATGCTAAGCGAAAGTCTCGCAAAAGTTTACATCGCAAGGGGAAAATATTCTAAGGCTCTTGAAATTATTGAAAGCATAAATTTGAATTTTCCAGAAAAAAGTATTTACTTTGCAGACCAAATTCGATTCTTGCGAAAATTGGTACTTATTGAAACATTAAAAAACAAACTATAACTATTTGATAAAATGGCAATTACACTTTCAATTTTGATTTTCTTGGCATCAATTCTGCTTATTGGTGTCGTGCTTATCCAAAAGTCAAAAGGTGGAGGTCTGGCTGCAAGTGCCAGCAATTACAACCAGTTTATGGGTGTGCGCAAAACCACCGACTTTGTAGAAAAAGCTACTTGGGGACTCGCAATTTTCATTTGCGTGCTGAGTATCATCACTCCGTTCATCTCTAAACCCACCGTGGTTAGCAATCAGATAACTCTTGAGGACATGAAGACTCAGAATGAGCAGAAGGCTCCTCAGTTCCCAACTCAGCAAGCTGCACCAGCCGCCAATAACGACCAGCAAGCAGCTGCACCTGCAGCCGACGCTAAGCCTGCAGCCGATGCTAAGCCTGCAGCTCCTGCCGAGAAAAAGTAAAAGCCCAACAACTGGCTTAAAATTCTGTCATCAAGAGGCATACCCCTTTTGATGACAGTTTTGTATAAACAATTACCACTCACCTAACGACAAACGCAATGAACACTCTCGAACGATACTGTGGATGGCTATGCATCGAGAAAGGGCTTTCAAGCAACACCGCCGCGAGCTATCGCCACGATGTAGACCACCTTGTGCGCTTCCTCGACAGTGAGGGTAAAGATGTCGCCAACGCCACCACCGCCGACCTCGAGACTTTCCTTGCAACGCTCCACGACATGGGCATCGCGCCACGCTCGCAGGCACGCATCATTTCGGGTATCAAAAGCTTCTATAAGTTCCTCAAGATTGAGGGGCAAGTCACAGTCGACCCCACACAGCTGCTCCCGGCACCACGCATGGGGCGACACCTCCCCGAGGTGCTCACCCTCAGCGAAATCGACAGCATGATAGCCGCCATCGACCTCTCTCACCCGCAGGGGCAGCGCAACCGCGCAATCATCGAGGTGCTATATGGTTGCGGACTGCGGGTTTCCGAACTCATCGACCTGAAAATGTCGCAAATCTTCGAGCAAGATGAATATATCGTTGTCGTGGGCAAAGGCAACAAGCAACGGCTCATCCCCATCTCGCAAGAGGCGCTGTGGCAAATTCACCTCTACATTGAGCAAACGCGCAGCAGCCAGGTGGTAAAGCCGCACTGCGAGGACATCCTGTTCCTGAACCGGCGAGGGGCAAAGCTCACGAGAGTGATGATTTTCTACATCATCAAGGACCTGTGCGAGAAAGCTGGCATCAAGAAGACGGTCAGCCCCCACACTCTGCGACATTCTTTTGCCACTCATCTGCTTGAAGGCGGAGCCAACCTGCGAGCCATTCAGCAGATGCTGGGGCATGAGAGCATCGACACCACCGAGATTTACACCCACATCGACCGCTCTACACTGCGCAGCGAAATCCTCAACCACCACCCACGCAACAAAAAACCACGATAACCCCACCCTATCCACTCATAGTTACTCTTAGCTACTCCTATCCACTCCTATCACTCAACAATAAAAACATGAAACCATCCAACAACTCACCACGCCGAGGACCTGCCACCGACAACGTGGCAAAGATGACAATAAAGCAAGACGGCACCATCCTCTCGGCTGCCGCCGCATTACTACCCGACCACAAGCCCACTAAGCTCAAGTCAATGCTCAGGCACAACCAGCTCGCCGTAAACGGCGTTCCAACATCACAGTTCGACCACCCGGTTGTTGCCGGCGACGTGCTTTGGGTAAACTTCGACCGCTCTTTCCAGGTCTTCAGCCACCCACGCGTCAAGCTCGTCTATGAAGACAGCGACATCATTATCGTCGACAAGGGATATGGACTGCTGTCCACTGCCGCAGGACGGCCCAGCAACGACACCGTCTTCAACATCATGCGAACCTATGCGCGCAAGTTCAGCGACAAGGCCAACGTCTACGTCGTCCACAGGCTCGACAGGGACACCTCGGGACTAATGCTCCTCACTCGCACCAAGCAAGCGCGCGACCGCTTTGTCGACAACTGGAACGACATGGTGCTCGAGCGAAAATACGTCGCTGTCGTCGAGGGGCAAGTGCAGCAACACGAGGGAACTGTCAAGAGCTTCCTCGCCGAGAACCCCGACACCTTTGAAATGTATTCCACCGACGACAAGAAAATAGGACGGTTAGCAGTTACACGTTACCGTCTCATTAAGCAGGGCAATCGCTTTGCAATGGTCGAAATCGCCATCAAGACAGGACGTAAAAACCAAATTAGGGTACACATGCACGACTTGGGAAACCCGGTCAGCGGCGACCGCAAGTATGGAGGGCATTCAAGCCCTATCAACCGCATAGCACTGCACGCAACAACCCTAACCCTCATCCACCCCGTCACCGGCAAACAAATGACATTCACATCACCAGCACCCGACAACTTCCACAAAATGCTTTAACTCCTCCCCACCTATTCACTCTTAGCTATTCCTAGTCACTCCTATCCACTCATAGTTACTCCTATCCTTTAAAAAAAATATCCTTTTTAGTGATTTTTTTATAAAAAAGTTTGGTCATTAGAAAAACTTTCACTTATTTTGCATTGAATTCCATGCGAAGCGAAATCAACAAGCCTCCAATTGGAAGCAATTTTTATCAATTTTGATAACGTGACTAATAAATAATAATTAAAATTTTAACTATTAAACTCATTTTAAAATGAAGAAATTTTTTACACTTTTTGCAGCTGCTTTGCTTGGCCTTGGTGCTTTTGCTCAAGACTATGATCCAACTGAAGGTTGCCAGACTTGGATGTCTCTGTACAGGACAAATTCCGACGCCGCCAAAGTTGAGATTGAGGTGCAAATGAAGAACTTGGTCAACAACTGCAACTCATTTGAGTTGTTGCTTCGCAGATCTTCTGAAAGCATGCAATGGAAGAACGTTGATGGTTTGAAGAAGTTCTCTTGCAAAGGCTATGAGCCCGTTGTTCTTGGTGCTTTGACCGAAGCCGACGGCGAGACAATTGATGATGCAATGCGCACTGAATTGTTTGCTGATTTCTGTGATGTAACACAAGGTGTTAAGGATGGCAATCTTTTGGCTATTGTTTTACTTAAAGCCCCTTCAGGCGTTAACACTGGCACCTATACTCGTCAATTCCCAGTTTTTGAGAATCCAACTGCTATTGGTAAATTTGCTGTTGACATGAGCGGTTGCGCCGATGGTGAGTACAAGATTTTTGCTAATCGTGTACCAGGCGAGAACTCTTACTCTTACAACGGTGTTAACCACTATGTAATCAACCCCGAAACCGACGATCCCGTTGAGATTACTCTCGTTAAGACTGGTGACGTTATTGATGCCATCAACACTATCGAGACTATGAAGAACGTTACAAGCGTTAAGTACTACAACGTTCAGGGTATCGAGAGCGCTACTCCATTCGACGGTGTTAACATCGTTGTTAAGACCTACGAGGATGGCAGCAAGACCACAAGCAAGATTCTTCGCTAATCAAGCACCATCTAAGAATTAAAAACACCCACCACGTGGGTGTTTTTTTTATCCCCCTCCCTCTCCTTTTCCCCGTGAATTCTAATAGCAAGTGCGAAATTAGTCAAAATTATTGATATTTTTGAA
>CAMJZF010000036.1 GCA_946410125.1 uncultured Prevotellaceae bacterium
ACACCGAGGTAGAGACCCCTACCCTTCAAGCCATTGCCGGCGGAGCCAGCGCAAGACCCTTCATCACTCACTTCAATGCGCTGAACATCGACATGTATATGCGCATCGCCACCGAGCTTTACCTGAAGCGCTTGATCGTGGGAGGCTTTGAGGGAGTGTATGAGATAGGCAAGAACTTCCGTAACGAGGGAATGGACCGCAACCACAATCCTGAGTTCACCTGCATGGAGCTATATGTTCAATATAAGGATTACAACTGGATGATGTCGTTTACCGAGCAGTTGCTTGAGAAGATATGCGTTGCCGTGAACGGCTGCACCGAGAGCGTTATCGATGGAAAGACCATCAGCTTCAAGGCACCATATCGCCGCCTGCCTATCCTCGACGCGATAAAGGAGAAGACCGGCTATGACCTGAACGGCATGGAGGAGGCACAGATTCGCGAGGTGGCTCAAAAGTTGGGCATCGAAGTTGACGAGACCATGGGCAAGGGCAAGCTCATCGATGAGATATTTGGTGAGACCTGCGAGGGCACGTTTATCCAGCCCACGTTCATCATCGACTACCCCGTGGAGATGTCGCCGCTCACCAAGATGCACCGCAGCAAGCCGGGGCTTACCGAGCGTTTTGAGCTAATGGTCAACGGCAAGGAGGTTGCCAACGCCTACAGCGAGCTTAACGACCCTATCGACCAGGAGGAGCGCTTCAAGGAGCAGATGCGACTCGCCGACAAGGGAGACGACGAGGCTATGGTCATCGACCAGGACTTCTTGCGTGCGTTGCAGTATGGCATGCCGCCAACGAGCGGAATTGGCATTGGAATTGACCGACTCACCATGCTCATGACGGGCAACAGCTACATTCAGGATGTGATGCTGTTCCCGCAGATGCGTCCTGAGAAGGTAGCTCACCGCGACAAGGAGGAGGCATTTACCGCCCTTGGCATCCCAGCCGAGTGGGTGGCTCCCATCCAGAAGGCTGGCATCCTCACCGTGGAGGCTCTTGGATCACTTGAGAAACCCGGCAAGTTGTTCCAAGACTTATTAGAAATCAACAAGAAATACAAGCTTGGCTACAAGAACCCCATGCCCGACGACGTGAAGCAATGGGTTGAGGCAGCTAAAAACGCATAGCCCTGCATCGCCTTCAAAAAACAACTCATTATTATTTTATTAAAAAACTGAGTTGAAGGAACAATATTAAATATCGTGGCACTCATTTAGGAGAGTGCCACGATATTCTTTTGTGACTGAGCGTATTATTGGAATATAAGGTTGATGGTATGACTGTTTAGTGAGGGGTGAGGATGTTGATGAGTTCTTGGTCGGCTGGGAGCCAGTCGACGGTGTTGAGCTGGTCGAGCGCGAGCCATCGCGCTGCTTCGTGCTCAAGCAACGAAAGTTCTCCGCTCTCAACACTGCACCAATAACAGTGCATCGTAAGGTGAAATTTTGGATAGTCCCATTCTACCGTGGCAATGTAATCGCCAACGGCAACCTGCACCGCCAGCTCCTCACATAGCTCACGGCGCAACGCCTCAACGGGGGTCTCTCCGGCTTCGATTTTGCCACCTGGAAACTCCCATCCGTCTTTCATGTCGCCATATCCACGCTGAGTGGCAAGCACCCTACCGGCTCCATCGCCAATCACGCCTGCCACCACCAGAATGTGTTTTCTTGAATCCACCTTTTTTTACTTGTTGCAGCCACCCTTGCCGCAGCAGTCGCCGCCGTCGTGACCCTCGCAGCCGCCGTCCTTGTCGCAGCCGCCGTTGCCACAACCGTCGCAACCACCACCGCCACAGCCACCACAATGGTGATGAGGATTCTTCTCGTCGTCGGTAGCTTCACGCACGTTGATTACCTTGCCGGCATATCTCACCGTCTCGCCGGCGAGCTGGTGATTGAAGTCGACGGTAACCTTATCGCCTGTGATTTCCTTTACAATACCCTCGATGCGCATGCCCTCGGCAGTCATCATGGGGACGAAAGCCCCCTCGTAAACGCGCTCGGCATCAAACTCACCCTCGACCATAAACAAGGACTTGTCGAGCACTGCAACCATATTGGGGTCGCGCTCGCCGAAGGCCTCGATGGGCGAGAGAATGAAGTCAAACTCGTCGCCAACCTTCAAGCCGTCGAGGTGGCTGGTAAACGCCTCAAGCATCCCGGGCTCGTTGCCAAAGACAAAGCTGTCGGGCTTATCTTCCTTGAACTCATAAATCATGGTGTCTCCATCCTTGTCGACCAAGAAAATCTTGTAAGCGATTTCGACAAACTTTCCAGTGCTGATAATTTCCATGTGATAATATATTTAATGGTAAAATTTATTTTACTAATTTACAGTACAAAAGTAGTGCAATAAATGTCAACCCACAAGCCAGAAGACAACAATTACAGCCGAAAAAAGAATATTTAACCAAATAAAGCACTGTGAGGATGAAAAAACTGGGGACAGGAAACTGAAAACTGAAAACAATTCATTAACTTTGCACAAAACTATTGATTGAGCACTATAATGGACAATACAGGAATAACACAAGTAAACCTCAACGATGTTCCTAACCTGCTGGCTGAGGTCAAGTATTTTGACGGTGAGATAGGTTTTGCCGACAACATTCACTCGGTGCAGATGCTCAGGAGTGCTTTTAAAGTAAACTTCCTGGCGATGATTTTCTGCATCCGCGGCAGTCTGTCGATGAAAATCAACTCAACACCTTATCAGATGAGTGCCAATGACGGTATGCTCATCGACATGCAGAGCGTGGTGAGCGACATCAGCTACGATGACGAAATGAGCTGCAAAATAATATGCATGACTCTTGAGGGAGGTGTGACCTTTATCACCAAGAACGTGTTTGAGACCTTCATGAAAGTGAAAGAAAATCCTGTTGTTCACTTCTCGGACGATGCCATGGAATTGATGAGCAAATACTATGAGCTCGCACTTTTCAAGATAGAACACCCCGATGTTGGCTCTAAGCAAAAAGAAGTGATACACAGCATCTTGCGAGCCTACGTCCTTGACATGATAGCCAATGTAACAGGCAAGAAAGAAGAGAATGTTCAGATTCTGCGTCAAGCCGACAAGATTTTCCAGCGCTTTGTGGTGATGCTTGCCGGCAATGTGGGAATGCAACGCAACGTTAAACACTATGCCAGCGAGCTGTGTGTATCGCCCAAATACTTGTCGAGCATCTGCCGCAAGATTGAGGGCAAGACTGCCAGCGAACTTATAACCATCAACACGGTGGGTCGCATCAAGCAACTGCTGCTCTACAGCCCCTTGAGCATTAAAGAAATCTCGATGCAGATGGGCTTTGACAACTTGTCGTTCTTTGGCAAATATGTCAAGAAGCACCTGGGCCTCTCACCCAACAATTACCGCAAGCAACAAGGATACGGGAAGTAGGGAGTTCTCAGTTGTCAGTTCTCAGTTGTGCGAAAAATGCGATTAAGCGAGCCAAGGCATGAGCTTGCTCTGTGCCTTGCGAGCGTGAGCATTTTATCCAAATATGCTATTAAGCGAGCCATGAATGACGGCGTGTTTTGGGACAAGTCGAAGACTTGGCGATGTGCGAAAAATGCGATTGAGCGAGCCAAGGCTGAGCTTGCTCTGGTGCCTTGCGAGCGTGAGCATTTTATCCAAAAATGCGATTAAGCGAGCCATGACATGACGGCGTATTTTGAGACAAGTCGAAGACTTGGCGATGTGCGAAACACATTGTGCGTTCCAGCTCGCAGAGCTGGGGCGCACTGTGTGATAGATGACAATATCATGCTCGCACGTCGCAAGACGTGCGGTGGTGGTTGCACATTTGGCTGGCATTTGCTAACTTTGCACAAAATCCAATAACATTATGAGCAAAGTCGTTTCGCTTCACCACATCGTCATAAACACTAAGAACAGGCAGATGACCATTACAGCCGGGCACTGCGAGGACATGTACCGTTTCATAACCGCTATCATCAAGCGCAACAAGTGCGTGCTATACCGCATTGGTGGCATCGAGAATCACATTCACATGCTCATCGACTTGTCGCCAACGGTAACACTCTCCCATCTGATGTGGGACATAAAACGCTCCAGCAGCGACTGGGCTAAACAGAGTGGGCTCTTTCCTGATTTTGTGGGATGGGGAAAGGAATATGCGGCGTTTTCAGTATCCTCTTCTCATCGAGATGCGGTGGTGGCCTATATAATGGGGCAACGTGAACACCACAAGCAAGTGGCCTTTGAGGATGAGTTTAAACGACTTGCCGAGCGCAACGGCATCGCCTGGGGAGATTATATGCTCACTTGATTCACCACTACCGCACGTCTTGCGACGTGCAACGTTAGATTTATCAGCCTGTCACACAGTGCGGCCCACCGCTACAGCGGTGAACCGCACAATGTGTTTCGCACATAGCCAAGTCTTCGACTTGGCCCGTCGGCCGGCATCACTGACGACTCGCAAAACGCTAAGTCTATGACTTGTCTTGTCGCAGACCGTAACGGCTACCCTAAGCCAGATTCCAGAACTGGCTATTCTGAATAACAGACGTGCCCCCACCTTTTTGCGACTGAGCAGTTGGGAGTTTTTAGTTGGGTAAAGAAAAAAAATGGGAAAAAATTTGGTAGATTGCGCAAACTAGTGTAATTTTGCACCGCATTTGGGACTTCGCGGTCTCATGATGTTAAGATTGGCCTATAGTGTAACGGTAACACAACGGTTTTTGGTGCCGCATTTCCTGGTTCGAATCCGGGTAGGCCAACGCAAAAGAGAGTCAAGCATAATTGCCTGACTCTCTTTCTTTTTCTCTTATATTACCACCCTCATTACTTGGCGATGAGCAGGAAGTAATTCTTCTTGCCACGCTGGGCGAGGATGTACTTGTCGTTGAGCAGGAAAGAGCTGTCGACAACCATGTTCTGGTCGGTAACCTTTTCCTTGTTGATGCTCACACCGCCACCCTGGGTCATCTTGCGCATCTCGCCCTTGCTGGGGAAGACGGCAGCATTGTCGGTGAGGAGAACAATCGCAGGCACCCCGGCATTGAGAGCCTCACGGCTGACCTCAAACTGAGGCACTCCCTCGAATACCGAAAGCAAAGTGTCCTCATCAATCTTGTGGAGAATGTCTTTCGCCTTGTTGCTGAAGAGAATCTGCGAAGCCTCAACAGCCATTTCATAGTCCTGAGCCGAGTGAACCATAGTGGTGATTTCGCGGGCGAGGCGCTTTTGCAACGGACGCATGCCCGGGTCACGCTCCTGTTCCTGCTCAAGAGCTTTGATTTCCTCTTGCGGCAGGTCGGTGAAAATCTTGATGTACTTGGCTGCATCGGCATCGCTCACGTTGAGCCAGAACTGATAGAACTTGTAAGGTGAGGTGCGCTTGGGATCGAGCCACACGTTACCGCTCTCGGTCTTGCCAAACTTACCGCCGTCGGCCTTGGTGATCAATGGGCAGGTGATGGCATAAGCCTCACCACCGTTGATGCGACGAATGAGCTCGGTACCTGTGGTGATATTGCCCCACTGATCGCTGCCGCCCATCTGCAACTTACATCCCTGAGTCTCGTAGAGGTGCAGGAAGTCATAGCCCTGCAACAGCTGGTAACTGAACTCGGTAAACGACATGCCATGGTCGGCATTGGCAGCCAGACGCTTCTTGACGCTGTCCTTTGCCATCATGTAGTTGACGGTGATGTGCTTGCCAATGTCGCGAATGAAGTTCAGGAATGAGAAATCCTTCATCCAGTCGTAGTTGTTGACAAGAATGGCATGGTTAGGAGCATCGCTGTCGAAGTCGAGGAAGTGCGACAGTTGCTTGCGAATCGCCTCCTGATTGTGACGCAGGGTTTCCTCGTCGATGAGCTTGCGTTCCTGCGATTTCATTGATGGGTCTCCAATCATGCCTGTGGCACCACCAATCAAAGCAATGGGACGGTGTCCTGCACGCTGGAAGTGCTTGAGCATCATGATGCTTACCAAGTGTCCAATGTGCAGAGAGTCGGCAGTTGGGTCAATCCCCACGTAGGCCGATGTCATCTCTTTTTTCAACTGTTCTTCAGTACCAGGCATGATGTTGTTAATCATGCCTCTCCAAGTTAGTTCTTCTACAAAATTCATCTATATATCATGTGTTTACAAGGGAGCAAAAGCCCACCTTTAGTTAATAATCTTTATTTCAAGCCACAAAGATAGTAAAAAGTTTTCAGTTGCCGGATGTCAACAGCCGGTTTTTCAGTTGCAGGCCATGATGATAATGCCAAGACTAAAGCTACTGAAAACTATTTCACCCACCTTATCACTTCCTTGAGAGAGCGTTTCTTTCCATAAAGGAGGATGCCTGTGCGGTAAATGCGAGCCGAAATCCAGATGCACCCCAGCGCGGTGAGATAGAGCAGGACAATGCTCAGCAGCATCTGCCACCAGGGCACGTCGAAAGGCAGGCGCACCATCATCACAATGGGCGATGTAAATGGAATTATCGAGCACCACACCGCCATTGGTCCGCTTGGATTCTCAATACAGGCAATGCCAGCATAGAGCGCAATAATCATGATAAGAATAATGGGCATCGTGAACTGCGAACTGTCGCTTGCCTGGTCAACGGCCGAGCCAAAGCCTGCAAAAAGAGAAGCATAGAGCAGATAACCGCCAATAAAGTATATCACGAAATTACCCAACAACGACACATAGTTGATACTGGTAACAGCCGAAATAATGCTGGCGATGTCGCTGTTGTCGGGCACGTTGGCATTAATGCCGGCTGTCATGGCACCCATGTCGGGGGATGCCGCTCCCACTGTCGAAAGCCCAAAGATGCTTAACACAACTCCTCCCAAACCCAGCAGAAGGACCCAAATGGCAAACTGTGTGAGACCAACAAGGCCCACGCCAATTATTTTACCCATCATCAGCTCCATGGGCTTGCAGCTGCTCACTATCACCTCGACAATGCGGTTGGTCTTTTCCTCAACCACGCTGTTCATTATCATAGCGCCATAAGAAAGGACAAATGTGTAGGTCAAGAAAGAAAGAATCATTCCAAGAATTGATGCTATCTCGGCACTCTGTTCCTGCTCGTCGCCCTTTTCATCCCACTTGATGCTCTTTATCTCGGCATCGACCTGCGACTGCTCAATTTTCTCTTGCAGCTCGGGGTCGTTAAACGAGGCTATCTTGGCACTTGCCAGCGTGTCGTTGAGGCACTGAGTAAGATAGTTGATGGTAGCGTTGTCGATGGTGTTCTCGCTATAGATGGTAGCCCGCTGCCCGTCAAGCACGTCCTTTGGGATTACCATGACGGCATCGAGGCTCTCGCCTGCATTTTTGTAAAACTCGTGGGCATCGACCACCGAGTCGCCCAGCAGCGGCACAAAGTGGAAATTGTCGGTGTTTTTAAACGCACTGCCATAGCTTCCGGTCTCGTCGATTAGCGCAATGCGGGTGACGCTGGTGTCGGCAGTGTTGTTGATATAGGCAAGCAACACGGGGATGCATCCCACCAATATTATCAGGAAAGGAATGAGCAATGTCATGACAATGAACGATTTCTTGCCCACTATCGTCATGTACTCATGCTGTATTATTAATTTCAGTTTGTTCATCTTTATTAGTAAGGAGTAAAAAATTAGCGAAAAAAGTTTACTGCCAAGAGCAGCCAATTATGCATTGTGAATTGCGCTTTGTGAATTGTTCATTATGCATTGAGCATTGTGAATTATACATTGTAAATCATGCATTATGAATTGTGCATTGTGAATTATGCATTATGCATTGTATATTAAGCATTGCTTTGAACTGTCTCGATGAAGATTTCGTTCATGCTGGGGAGCTGCTCGGTAATTCCCGTGAGGGTGTAGTTGTCGTTGAGCCAGGCAATGGCATCGCGAAGCGACACCCCTTGATTAAGCTTGATGAGAGTGCCCTGATGCTCGCCGCCCGGCACCACATCAAAGAGGTTGGGGCACGCCTTCACCTGCTCGCCACCAGCAACAGTTACCGCAAATAGATTTTCCTTGTGGCTCTGCTTGATATCATCAACACGCCCTTCAAGAACAACCCGAGAATGATTGATAAGTGTTATTTTCTCGCAAATTTCCTCGACCGAAGCCATGTTGTGGGTCGAGAACAGAATTGTGGCACCCTCGTTGCGCAACTGTATGATTTCACGCTTGAGCTGCTCGGCGTTTACGGGGTCAAAGCCCGAGAAAGGCTCATCAAAGATGAGCAACTGGGGCCGATGGATAACGGTGGTGATAAACTGCACCTTTTGTTGCATACCCTTGGAGAGCTCCTCCACCTTGCGATTGCGCCACTCGGTGAGGTCAAAACGCTTAAGCCACTTCTCCATCTCGCTCACTGCGAGGCGCTTGGGCATACCCTTGAGCCGCGCGAGGTAGACAATCTCGTCGCCCACCTTGAGTTTCTTGTATAGCCCGCGTTCCTCGGGCAGATAGCCAATGTTGGCAATATCGCCCTGCACCATCTCCCTGCCATTGAGCAGCACAGTGCCGCTGTCGGCATGAGTGATGCGGTTGATGATGCGAATGAGTGAAGTCTTTCCTGCGCCATTAGGTCCCAGCAGTCCATAGATGCACCCTTGCGGCACATGCAGGTCCACATGGTCGAGTGCCAGATGACCGTCATATTGCTTCACAACACTGTTAACGTCAATAAAATTCATGTGTTTTCTTTCTAATTATTACCTTTAAGCCCACAAAGATAGGCATTTTTACTCAAAAAGCACCATGAGTGCCATTTTTTTAGTATTTTTGTAACCCCAAAATCAAGTAACAGGATGATAAATATCACGCTATTAGTGGGACTGCTGTCGCAGCTGTGCTACGGCATGCGACAGTTGGTGCAATGGGTGATGACCGAACGCCTCAAGCGTGTGGTATCGCCCACTGGCTACTGGGCGTTCAGCCTGGCTGGTTGCTGCTTCATGCTATGGTATGGCTGGTTGCGCGAGGACATCGTCATCCTTGTGGGCCAGATGCTCTCGTTCTATGTCTACGTGCTGAACCTTGATTACAAGGGAGTCTGGAAACGCATACCGCTACCAATAAGGATAGTGCTCTACCTCGTTCCCGTCGTGGCACTGATTGCCACCGCCGTCAACGCGCCGCATCTCGTTGACCGCTTTATCCACAATCCTGACATTCCACTTGGACTCATGATTTATGGCACTTGTGCACAGCTCATTTTCCTGTCGCGCTACGCCTATCAGGTGGCCTATTCGGTCAAGCGCCACGAGTCATGCCTGCCGCCTGTGTTCTGGCTCATAAGCGTGGTAGGAGCATCTCTTACGCTCGTCTACGGCATCATCCGCCTCGACCCCATCCTCATGCTCGGCCAGAGCATCTCTATCCTGATTTTCTCACGAAACCTGTGGGTGGGATATAGATATTCAAAAAAGGAGAATTCACAATCAGGAAAATAATCCCCCCAAAAAACTCAAGCGCACAAAACCACAAGCAAAACATTTTTTTAAAGATTTTCATGCTTGGTTACTCATTATATCAAAAATAATGATTACCTTTGTAGTGATTATATACCTACGCAAGCAAATTAATCAAAATATATTATTAACTTCTTAACACAAAACACTTTATGAAGAAATTATTATCTCTCTTAATGTTGGGATTGCTCTCAGTTGGCGCTTGGGCAAGTGAGATCACTCAAAACATGAACAATGTTGACCTCACTTGGACTGCTGTTGGCGATAACCAGACTGCCACCTCACAAGGCATAACATTTTTACTTGCCAAGGGTGGCTCTAACACCCCCACTGCTCAGGGCTTGACTGCCAACCACATTCGTGTTTACAAAAACAGCTCATTGACTGTTTCGGCTGGAAGCCCAATCACCAAGATTGAGGTTACAACTACCGGTGGTGAACAGGGTCCTGACGGATTTACTGTTACTGTTGGTTCTTACAGCACTTCCGGTACAAAAGGTACATGGGCAGGAAGTGCTTCTTCGGTAATTTTCAATGCTTCTGGACACCAAGTGCGTGTTTCAAAGATGGTTATCACCCTTTCTGACGGCACCATTGCTGCACCCTACTTCACTCCAGGCGAGGGCACCATTTATGGTCCTACCGACGTGACTATCCACGCTCAGGATGGTTCTACCATCAACTACACCCTTGATGGCACAACCCCAACCACCAGCAGCGCAGTTTACAGCGATCCTATCAATGTTACCGCTACCACCACCATCAAGGCCATCGCCACTCTTGACGGCGTGACCAGCGACGTTGCTACTGCTACCTACACTATGGAGACAGCTCAAAGCGTTGCCAACATTGCTGCCTTTGCAGCACTTGCCGACAACACCAACGCTTCAATCAGCAACCCAGTTGTCGTGACCTATGCCAATGGTCAGAACACCTACGTTAAGGATGCTTCCGGCTTCATGTGCATCTATGGCAACGAGCTTAGCGGCAAGTACGCCCAGGGCGATGTAATCCCCGCCGGTTTTGGTGGTGTGAAGACTATCTTCAACAATGGCGTTGAGATGCACTTCCCACTCTTCGGCTTTGAAGAGGCAACCGAGACTCAGGCTGTAGAGCCCGACGAGGTAACCGTTACCAACTTTGGTAACAGCCAGATGTGGCAATATGTAGTGCTCCGTGGCGCTCAAATCACCTACCACAATGGCCGCTACCTGGGCTTCCGCGTTGAAAACAGCACCGACTCTGTTGCCGGCTACAACCAGTTCAACTTCTCATTGCCCGACCTCAATGGCACCTACGACATCTACGGCATCGTTACCAGCTACAATGGCAACCTCCAGATGTACCCCATCGAGTTCATCGACGTTAACCCAACCTTTGTTGACAACATTGCAGGCCTTATGGAACTTGCAACTGGCGTGAACGCTACTATCACCAACCCCGTTACCGTTCTCTATCACAGCGGCAAGCAGCTCTACATCATGGACGAGAGTGCCTATATGCTTGTCTATGGCTCGCTCGCCAACACCTACAACAATGGTGACCAACTCACCGGCATTGCAGGTAACTGGACAATTCACAACGGCTTGACCGAGATTATTCCTGTTGCCAGCACCTTTGGCGAGGCTACTCCAGGCACTCCAGTAGAGCCTGAGCTTCTCCCAATCGAGGAGATTAGCCAAGACCTCATCCACCACTACCTGCGCATCGAGAACTGCACAATCTCAGCAATCGAGGGCGATGATCGCAACTTCACTCTCACCGACGAGACCGGCGAGATTATCATGCGCTTGAACTTCAGCGAGGTTACCATTGGTGAGGACTTTGATTTCGATGCTACCTACAATGTAGAAGGCTTCCTCGCCTACTTCAAGAAGAGCGACGGTTCGCAAGAGCAACTCCAGTTCTATCCCAACCTCATTGAGAAGGTTGGTGGCGTTCGCGGCGACGTGAATGGTGACGGCTTTGTTACCAGTGCCGATGTTACCGCCATCTACGATGTGCTTCTGGGTACCGACATGACATTTGAGGCTACTGCCGACGTTAACGGCGACGGCTATGTGACCAGTGCCGACGTTACCGCAGTATATGACATCCTGCTCGGCAACAATTAATGGCAAAACACACATTCAACAAAAAAGCGTCCACATGTTGGACGCTTTTTTGTTTTTAGGAGGAAAGCTACGGCTATTATATGGAACGCTGTAGCTATCTTATTAACTGATAGGCCAGGCGCTCGTCGCCATTGTCGAGATAAATGATGCCACAATAGGCAAAGCCATGTTTTTCCACCAAGTGCCGCATAATCTTGTTGTCGCGGTGAGTATCGATACGAATATTTGGGTCCTGAGAGAAACAATAGTCCATGGCACTGGCAAAAACGCCTTTGGCTGTGGGTACCGCCCCCATGCGATGCACCACATGATAGGGCATTGTGTCGTCGAGCCATGCACCCTGATAGATTTTGGCATAGGTAGGCTCGGGCGAAGGCAGAAAGGCAAAATAGGCCACTACCATGCCGTCGTCCTCGATCACTACGCCACCACCCCGCTCAATGTCGGCAATCACCGCTTGCGCATTGGGGTAGCCGTCAATCCACTGGTTCATGTTTCCAGCGTTGCGCATCACCTGCTTGGCGGCTCCCAGCACTTCGACAATGCGCTCCACATCATCAAGCACAGCGAGTCGTATCGTTCTTTGACAGGTGTTCATGGTAAAACTCTACAACTTATCAATTTTATTGCAGCTGCTTCAAGGCCTGGCTCACCAGCTTGCCGGTGGCTGCCGGGCACTGCGCCTGCACGTGAGCAAGGATGGCACGCATGTTCTTCATCTGCGGCTCTATGCCCGAGGCCTTAATCATCGCCACTATGTCGTCAAGTTCAGGCTCCTTGGGAAGGTACTCCTGCAGCAGGGCAAGCCGTGCCTTAAGCTGAGCGACATCGCGCCCTGCCTGCTCAAAGAGCTCGGCTTCTTCTTTCCACGACTTCTCCATCTTTTGGATGATGGATATTTCTTTGGCATCGTTAAAGTCCTCCTCCTTGAAACCCTTGCTGGTCTGGAACTCGAGGAACTTGGCTTTCATCATCTTGAGCACATAGAGGCGGTCGGCATCATGGCCCTTCATAGCACCGGCAATGTGCTTGTTAATCTCGGTGTGTATCATAATCTTATTTTTTCAGAAATCGGAAATTGAGGATAAATCGATAATTTAACTACTCTTATTCCTGGAATGGCACCGGAGTGCCATTTAGGACTGCTTCGAGATAGGGTTTAAGCTTTTGTGCATAGTAGAAAAAACCCAGGTCGGTGAGGTGGATGCCATCGACAGCGCCTTCACAGTCGGGACCGTAAAGGTCCTTGCGGTCGATGTAGTAAAGGTTGCGAGGATTCTCAGCCTTGAGTTTTAGAAAATTCTTGTGGAACTCATAGTTCTTCTCGGGCAAATACTTACTGTAGAAGCCGCTGAAGCGCTCGTAACTGTACTCCTGCCCCTCGACCATAAAGATTGGCACCTCGGGGCGCAGTGTGCGCAGCAAGTTGACAAAACCATAGGTCACTGTGTCGCACATGAGCTTGGTGCAATTGGGGATAGGATCGAGAATGTAGGCATCGACATGAGGTATTGCCGCCATGGCGCGTGCCATGCAGCTGTCCATCTTGCCCTCGCCGCTAAATCCCAGATTGACGCACTCCACGTCAAGGTCGCGTTGCAAGATGCTTGTTGCCACCATTCCTGTGCGCGAAGCGCAACCGCCATGCAAGATGCTGGTTCCATAGAACACAAACTTCTTTTCCCGCCGTGGGCTGTTAACACGCGGCTGTGTGATTTCGGCACTGGGCTCCACCCCTATCTCCAGCCAGTTAATGCCGTCATAGAGTGGCAGGTAAATCATGTATTCATGCCACTCGCCATCCAGCTTGTCGATGTAAACCTTGCTCTGAATAGAATCCTTGCGCGGTCCTTCACCCTTGTAGCTGTAGTCGCGGTAAGGACGGTTGCAGTTAACAAAGCGCCACTTGCCCTCGTTGTCGAGGATGTAGAGGTCGGTGCCCTTGATGCCCGTGTCGGCCATGTGGGCCATGTGGAAGTTGCTCATCAGGTTATATCGCACCGCCACGCAATGAGAGTTGGTGGCAAAGCGGAATCCTATTCCCGCCGAATTCTTGGCTCTGTCCCACAAATTGGGGCGCACGCTATCCTTGAGCGTGGCAGGAATGCGAGTGTAAGGGGTGAGGGTGTTGTCCCAGCCCTTGTTAATCATGCGAAACCTTAGCGCATCGTAGAACTTGAGGGTGTCAATGCTGGTGAAATCCTGAGCCCCGGCACTTGCTGCCGCCAGCAATATAAGAAATGCCGAAAAATATTTCTTTAGTCTCATTATTGTATTATCAAGTAGAAAAACAACACGGCCGACTACCGCTGTGAGGTTGCCGACCGTGTGTGTGATGTAAATGATTACTAAACTTTAGATGGTGTCTCTAAATTTTATTGGAGAGTACCAGCCTCGGCTTGCTGAATCATAGTCTCGTCGGCTGTGATGTAAACCTCAACGCGGCGGTTCTGGGCACGGCCTTCCTTAGTGTCGTTGCTTGCTACTGGATAGTCATAGGCCAAGCCAGTTGCTTCCATGCGGTTGCCCGACACACCAGAGTTCTGTAAATAGGTCTTAACGGCATTGGCACGGTTGAGCGAGAGTTTCTCGTTAACGGCACGTGAGCCAGTGTTGTCGGTGTGACCAAAGATTTGAACATTGGTGTTAGGATCGTTGATGAGCGAAGTGGCAAAACGGCTAAGAGCGTTCTTTGCAGGGGTCTTGAGGGCATACTTGCCAGTGTCGAAGAGGATACCCTCGTCGAAGGTTACCTGAATACCGGTGAAACCATTGTTATCGGTAACAGTCGATACCGAAGCACCCTGAATTGCAGCAAGCTCGTCGGCCTTCTTCTGCATGTGCTTGCCAATAAGAGTTCCGGCAACACCACCAGCAACAGCACCAATGGCACCACCAATAGCAGCACCCTTGCCCTTGCCAATGAGGGCACCGATGCCAGCACCGAGAGCAGCACCGCCACCGCCGCCAATGAGGCCACCCTGGAGGGTCTTGCTCATTGAATTACAACCACTGAAAGAGATGAGCAGCACTGCGCTCATGAAAAGACACATAAATTTCTTCATAATAGTACTATTTTTAAAGAATTAATTAAAAAAATATTGTCTTGGATAAATTCGTTACAAATGTAAGCAGTTTTCTTGAAAAACGCAAACAAAGAGTAAAAAAACTCCACTTTACAGTAAGGGACTTATCGCATCTTAAACACCACCCTACTTAAAATACTGCATCTGAAAAACAAAAAAATGGAAAGGGTTATAGGAAGAAAAAAGGAAGAAAAGGGAAAAAAATAAGGACAAAGCCCTGATGAACTTTGCCCTTAATGATTCTTGCTGTAGAGAACAATTACTTGTCCTTCTTGAGCAGGTCGCGGATTTCGCCAAGCAGCTTCTCCTCGTTGCTGGGTTCGGGCTCGGGAGCGGGCTCTTCCTCTTTCTTCTTGGTGAGCTTGTTCATGCCCTTAATCATCAAGAAGATACACAGAGCGATGATAAGGAAGTCGATAATGTTCTGGATGAAAGTGCCGTACTTGAGCACTGCAGCACCCTCGCCCTCGCCAATCTTGAGCGCAAGACCTGTGAAGTCGACATTGCCAGTGAGCATGCCAATAGCCGGCATGAGCACATCGTCAACAAGAGAGCTGACAATCTTACCAAATGCGCCGCCAATGATAACACCAACAGCCATGTCCATTACGTTGCCCTTCATGGCAAACTCTTTAAATTCTTTTACAAAACCCATAGTAATGTATATATTTAAAAATTAATAAATTAGAATAACTTCAATCATTAAACAATCTTAATTGGGCAATGTTGACACAATATTTTATTGTCATTGCCAATTGTTTTTGCAAAAAAATTATTACTTTTGCAGTCGTAATGCAAAGACTTAAAACCACTTCGTTTTTTGTTCACTGCAAAGATAGAAAAAATTTATATAAAATTATAATTTATTTCCAATAAACAATTAATTATTTTTGTAATTATGGGTAAAATTAAAATCGGTATTAACGGATTTGGCCGTATTGGTCGCTTTGTTTTCCGCGCTTCACTTGAGGAAGCTAACAAGAATGACGTAGTAGTAGTTGGTATCAACGACCTGCTTCCAGTTGATTACATGGCTTATATGCTCAAGTATGACACTATGCATGGAATCTTCGACGGTGACATCGTAGCCGACGTAGAGAACAACAAGCTCATTGTAAACGGCAACGAGATTCGTGTAACTGCCGAGAAAGACGCCGCCGACCTTAAGTGGGACGAAGTGGGTGCTGAGTACATTGTAGAATCTACAGGTCTCTACCTCACTATGGACCGTGCCGAGAAACACCTCCAGGCTGGCGCCAAGTATGTAGTGCTTTCAGCTCCTTCTAAGGCTGGTGACGATGGCCGTCAGGCTCCTATGTTTGTGTGTGGTGTAAACCACGACAAGTATGCCGGCGAGACTATCGTTTCTAACGCATCTTGCACCACCAACTGCCTTGCTCCAATCGCAAAGGTTTTGAACGATGCCTTTGGCATTGAGAATGGTCTTATGACTACCGTTCACTCTACCACCGCTACTCAGCGCACCGTTGACGGTCCATCATTGAAGGACTGGCGTGGTGGTCGCGCTGCTGCAGGCAACATCATCCCATCGTCGACCGGTGCCGCCAAGGCTGTAGGAAAAGTTATTCCTGAGCTCAATGGCAAGCTTACCGGCATCTCGATGCGCGTCCCCACTCTCGACGTTAGCGTTGTAGACCTCACCGTTAACCTGAAGAACCCCGCTACCAAGGAAGACATCTGCGCTGCCATGAAGAAGGCCAGCGAGGGCGAGCTCAAGGGAATTCTTGGTTACACCGAGGACAAGGTTGTTTCGAGCGACTTCCTGGGCGACCCACGCACTTCAATCTTTGACGCCGACGCTGGTGTTTACCTCACCGACAAGTTCGTTAAGGTTGTTTCTTGGTACGACAACGAGATTGGCTACAGCCACAAGGTTATCGACCTCATCAAGGTTATGAAGAAGCACAACGGTTAATGCCGACGTCTTAACCCACCACAGCTGGCTTGCACCTGAATGATGCAAGCCAGCTTCTTTTAAGAATCCCTCTCCCCCCTCACTCTCACACTCACACTCACACTCACACTCACTCTCACTCTCCCACTCACTCTCACTCTCCCCTCTAAAAAATTGATGCTAATTTTTGTTATTTAGGCTATTTTGTCGTAACTTTACACGCTCAAAAACGGGAGGGCAACCCCCTATATACACTAATTATCTAATACATAGACTATTTACTTATAATCCATATAAAACGTATATGAAAAAGTTACTTTCCGCATTAACCCTGTTGATGCTTCCGGCATCGCTCTTGGCGAGTGAGGCCGACCTGAAAATGCCTGAGGGCTTTGCTGGCGAAGCAAAGGTTCTGTATTTAGGCTTTCTTATTGTGATTTTAGGCCTCTTGTTTGGCCTGTGGCAGTTCAGCCGAGTACGCAAACTCAAAGCTCACAGCTCAATGCTTGAGATTGGCAATGTTATTTTCAAGACATGCTCAACCTATCTCAAGCAGCAAGGAAAGTTCCTGGGCATTCTCTTCATCTTCATTGGTGCCGCCATCGCGCTATATTTTGGCGTGCTGTCACACATGCCCATTGGCTCGGTACTGCTCATTTTGGCATGGACCATTGTAGGTATCCTGGGTTCTTATGCTGTAGCATGGTTTGGAGTGCGCATGAACACCCTGGCCAACAGCCGCATGGCATTTGCCTCACTGCGTCGCCGTCCGCTCGACCTGTTGAACATCCCATTGTCGGCTGGTATGAGCATTGGTGTTGTTCTCATCTGCGTTGAGCTGTTGCTCATGCTCGTCATCTTGATGTTCATGCCCGAAGACCTGGCTGGCAGCTGCTTCATTGGCTTTGCCATTGGTGAATCGCTTGGTGCAAGTGCATTGCGCATCGCCGGTGGTATCTTCACCAAGATTGCCGACATTGGCAGCGACCTGATGAAGGTGGTATTCAAGATTGGCGAGGACGACCCACGCAACCCTGGTGTTATTGCCGACTGTACAGGCGACAATGCCGGCGACTCCATTGGCCCGACTGCCGACGGTTTCGAGACCTACGGCGTGACCGGCGTGGCTCTGGTATCGTTTATCCTGCTGGCTCTCACCGATCCTGCACATCAAATTCAACTTCTCGTTTGGATTTTCGTGATGCGCATCTTGGGTGTTGTAACATCAATTCTCTCCTATTATATCAATGGTGCTTTGGCCAAGGCTAAGTATAACAAGGCCGATGACCTCAACTTTGAGAAGCCCCTCACCAGCCTGGTGTGGATTACTTCTATCTTCTCGATTGTGGCAACATTCCTCGCAAGCTACTTCTTGCTGAGCGACCTGGGTAACGGCTGGTGGATTGGTCTTGCAACCATCATCTCGTGTGGCACTCTGGGCGCAGCACTCATCCCCGAAATCACCAAGTGGTTTACCTCTCCAACATCAACTCACGTGAAAGAGGTAGTAGAGACCTCACGCCAGGGTGGAGCTTCGCTCAACATCCTCTCGGGTCTTGTAGCAGGAAACTTTGGCGGTTTCTGGACCGGCCTGGTATTCTTCGTGCTCATGCTCATCGCTTACCTTGCCTCTAACCAGTTTGGCATGGATGGCCTGCTTGGCGAGTATCATTCAATCTTTGCTTTCGGTCTCGTGGCATTCGGTATGCTCGGCATGGGTCCTGTGACCATCGCCGTTGACAGCTATGGCCCCGTTACCGACAACGCACAGAGTGTTTATGAGCTCTCACTCATCGAGGACGACATTGAGAAGGCCAAGACCGACATCGAGAACGACTTTGGCTTCACCCCCGACTTTGAGAAGGCAAAATACTACCTTGAGGCCAACGACGGTGCCGGCAACACCTTTAAGGCAACAGCCAAGCCAGTGCTCATTGGTACTGCCGTGGCTGGTGCAACAACAATGATTTTCTCGTTGATTCTCATGCTCCAGCACACATTGGGCATCGACCCGGCCAGCATCCTCAACTTGCTTAACCCCTATTCAATACTTGGTTTCATACTTGGTGGTTGTGTGGTATTCTGGTTCACCGGTTCTTCAATGCAGGCTGTTACCACTGGTGCCAACCGTGCCGTTGACTTCATCAAGAACAATATCAAGCTCGACGCAAACGCTCCCAAGAAAGCCGACATTAGCAAGAGCCAGGAGGTAGTTCGCATCTGCACCGAGTATGCACAGAAGGGTATGCTCAACATCTTTATCGCAATATTCTGCTTCGCACTTGGCTTTGCTTGCCTGTCGTCACCAGGTAGCATTGGCGGCAACGACGCTGCATGCCTCTTCGTGAGCTACCTTATTTCGATAGCTGTGTTTGGTCTGTTCCAAGCTGTATTCATGGCCAATGCCGGTGGTGCCTGGGACAATGCCAAGAAGGTTGTTGAGGTCGACCTCAAGGCCAAAGGCACTGAGCTTCACGATGCCAGCGTGGTGGGCGACACCGTGGGTGACCCATTCAAGGACACCAGTTCGGTAGCATTGAACCCCATCATCAAGTTCACCACCCTCTTTGGCGTGCTGGCTATGGAGATTGCTATCAGCGACAGCTTCAAGGAGCTTGCACCTTACTTTGGCATCGGCTTCGTGCTCATTGCAATCTACTTCGTTTACCGTTCATTCTACAAGATGAAATCGTTCTAACACGAAGATTCACACTAATATAGCTCAATCCCTGCCAGCTGTGTGCTGGCAGGGATTGCTGTTTTAGACAGTCACCCATTTTTTTTGCCGACGATTAAAGACAATGATATAGTATCATTAGATACTGGCTACATAGCCTTTTCGGCTTTGGGTATTAGGGACAATTGGGCTGTGCAGGAAATTGCTTGGGACAGCTGGGACAGGTGAGACACAAAAGAGTTAAAGGTATTAAATGAATAACATGAATCAAATGAGTCACTTTGGAGTGTGTCAAACTAAATCAACAAATTGATAAACCAAGACAACATTTTTTTCTCTAAATAAATTTTTCATGGATAGTATATATTGAATATTCATATAAACGCGAAGTTAATGTGAATGAAACTGACGAAACAATATTAAAAAAGTCTGTTGCTTTGGAATTAATCAATGCATAATGCAAAATTGTTGCCTCATGGCAAAAAATCCTGCGTGAGCAGGCTTTTCGACAAGCTTAGCTTGCAACTTTTCGAACAAAACACTGTGTCAAAGCCAGCAGTGAGGACACGATTTCATCAAAAAGCTGCACCTCTCGGTGTCAAAAAGCCTCGCAAGCTCGGTAATAATATATACGCTCAAGGGCCGCTTCGCGCTAAAATCATACATTTCAGTTGTTTATATTGTGAGTGGGAGTTTTGTAACACAAGAACACAAAATAATAAAATGAGCAGGCAATGAACCAAAATGAGCCCACACTTTTGACAACAACCTATTGCAAAATCCGCAAATCCACACTAAATTTGCAAACGTGATAAAAATCTAACGAAAAAGAGAACAAGATTTTAACTTCTTCTAATTCTAAAACAACATATAGCAAATCACCGCTCGTTGTGAAAATTTTTTATCTAAATTATATGAGACAACTGAATTTTATACTTTTAAAGCGATTGCAACTGATACTATTGGCAGTCATGATTCCACATTTGGCAAATGCCCATGACTTCGAGGTCGATGGTATCTATTACTTGATAAACGGCAACGGAGCTACTGTGACATATAGAGGAGATAGTTCTTTTCAGTATTCAGACGAATACACTGGAGCCGTGAATATACCTTCAACAGTAACCTACGACGGCACAACCTACTCGGTAACAGAGATTGGCTTCGCTGCCTTCATGAATTGCACCGGCTTGACCTCGGTGGCTATACCCAACTCGGTGACAAAGATTCTCAACGAAGCATTCTTTCAATGCAGTGGCTTGACCTCGGTGACCATTGGCAACTCGGTGACCAAGATTGGCATCGATGCCTTCTCTCATTGCAGTGGCTTGACCTCGGTGACTATCCCCAACTCGGTGACCACGATTGGCGGCGGTGCCTTCTATAGCTGCAGTGGCTTGACCTCGGTGACCATTGGCAACTCGGTGACGTCGATTGGATGTAATGTCTTCGAAGGAACAGCTTGGTATAACAATCAGCCTGATGGATTAGTATATGCTGGTACGGTGGCATATAAATATAAAGGCACAATGCCCAATGGCACATCAATTGTTCTGATGGATGGATGTACTTTAATTGCTGACCAAGCCTTCTTTCGCTGCAGTGGCTTGACCTCGGTGACCATTGGCAACTCGGTGACCAAGATTGGCGACGATGCCTTCTCTCAATGTAGTGGCTTGACATCGGTGACTATAGGTAACTCGGTGACCACGATTGGCTACAATGCCTTCTCTTATTGCACTGGCTTGACCTCGGTGACCATCCCCAACTCGGTGACCTCGATTGGCGAAAGGGTCTTCTCTACCTGCATTGGCTTGACCTCAATCGCAGTAGAAGAAGGAAATCCAAAATATGATTCCCGCTAC
>CAMJZF010000037.1 GCA_946410125.1 uncultured Prevotellaceae bacterium
AACCCATAAACACCGCAGCCAAACATTATAAGACTGGGGATGAGATACATTAATAAAGTCAAATCCATTTCGTCCTCCTTTCTTTTAACGTTTGCGTGCAATTACTACGCCACCAATGATGCATGCGAGCAACAGAACACTCACAGCCTCAAAAGGTAGCAGATAACCAAACTTGTCGGTGCTAAGTAAAGCTTCACCCAACTTGTCGATAGTAAAATCTCCCGTTTCGGACAAAGTCTTGCTGCAGAACTTAGCGAAGGTGAACAATGCAGCTCCGCACAGTGCCACGCCAGCCCCACATGCAACGAGACCAAGCATACGCTTGTGTGACGTGAGAGGCTCGGCATCCTCGCCTGGCTTGTGAGTGAGCATAATAGCAAACACAAACAAGACCACGATACCACCTGCATAGACGGCAATCTGCGTTGCTCCCAAGAACTCATAATCCATCTGGAAATAGATGCCTGCTGTAGCCAGAAGGACAAACAACAGATAAGTTGCTGAGCGCAAGATTTTCTTTGTCGTCACCGCAAGCACCGAAAATACTATAATTGTCAAAGCAATTATAACATACATGATTACATTTCCGAGTGACTCCATATTATTCTGATTCTTTTTGTTCTACATTAGGCTGAACATCTACCTGCTTGCCGGGAACAGCATCCTTGGCGGGCTTGGGAGCCTCGGGCTTAGCTTCGGCCTTGACAGCAGGTTCCACAGCAGGCTTTGCTGCTTCGGGCTTAGCTGCCGGCGCAGGTTTTGCCACTGGAGCAGGTTTCTCCTTCTCAGGCAAGTAGTTCAACTGCTTGAGAAGTGCCTCGCGGCGGAATACCGCCTGCTCAAAGTCGTTAGAGAACTCAATGGCATCGGTGGGACAAGTGCTCACACAAAGTCCACAGAAAGTGCAGCTGCCCAAGTCATACATATACTTGTCGAGCTTCATTTTCTTCTTGCCATTGGGCAGGTCAACCATGCGAGTGATAACCTGAATGGTGCCATTAGGGCAATTTCGCTCACAAGTCTTACAAGCGATGCACTTGTGATAACCCTCCTCGTCATAGATGAACTGCAACGTGGCTCTAAATCTCTCAGGGATTTTCAGCTCAGCCCTATTCTCAGGATATTGCTCGGTGACTTTCTTGGTAAAGAGTTCTTTACCAGTCACCTCCATACCCTTGATAAGGCTATGAGTACCCTTAAATAATGAAGAGAAATACTCCTTGATGTTCATATAATTGTGTTTATTCCGGTGCTGTGCAAAACTAACAACACACTAATAAATTATGCCTAACTTTATATTTTGCAGTGCCAAGGAACAAACAGGCATAAACGATTTGGCCTGGGCACAATATATCAATTATTTCTTATCAGCGTTCAACCTGTCCACCCAAGATGTCGAGCAACTCGGTGGTGATGCTTTGCTGACGAAGCTTGTTGTACTCAAGATTGAGCTCTTCAAGCAATTCGGCGGCATTGTCGCTGGCGGTCTGCATTGCCATTACTCGTGAAGCCTGCTCCGAAGCTATGCTTGAGATAAAAACCTCTTGCATCGTTGCCCGAAGGTGCAACGGCAACACGCTATTGAAAATGCTATTGGCATCGGGCTCGAAGATACAAGGGCTGCAAGCCGCTTTTGGGTCAACATCCTTGGCAAGTGACTCGGCACTTAGCGGCAAGAGCTGCTCCTGAGTCATAAGCTGACGGCTTGTAGTCACAAATCGCATATATGCCAAGTCGACACGGTCGTAAACATGGTCAACAAATCGCGAACGCAGCAACTCGGTAAAGTCGGTAAGTTGCTCTTGAGTACTGCGTGTATTCATGTCGCCTGCTGGCTCCACCTTAACATTATTGCCGGCTATCTTCTGAACTGCCTTGGTCATCTTCTTGCCAATGGGAATGACAGTGATTTTCACCCCATTGCCATATTGCTTGCGCAGACTGTCGATTGCACCGAGCAGTTTCTTGAAAATGTTGATATTGAAGGCTCCACACAGACCGTCGTCGCTTCCATAGACAACCACTGCCACGCTGTTTACCTCGCGTGTCTCAATAAGCGGTGACGAAAACTCCACATCGGTTACGAGTAAGTGGCTGAGCACCTCGCGCACCATACCCCTATAGGGTTTCAGGCGCTGCAACATGCCGGTGGCCTTGTGCATCTTAGCCGACGAAATCATCTTCATCGCGCTCGTGGTCTTCTGGGTCGAAGCAACAGAGCCAATTCGTCCTTTAAGTTCTCGTAGTGTTGCCATTAAGCTAAACCTAAAAAATCAACAATAAAATCAAGCATTATACTTGCCTGCAATCTCCTTGGCAGCCCCCTTGAGCTTATCCATCACGTCGTCATCAATCTTGCCGATCTTGAGGACATCAAGCACATCGTTTTGATGCTTGGCATGAAGATACTGGATGAGGAGTTGCTCAAACTCGGCCACCTTATCCATTGGCACACTCTCGAGCAAGCCGTTCACACCGCAATAAATTACAGCAATCTGTTCCTCAACAGGGACAGGCCTGTATTGTGGCTGAACGAGCAGACGCTCATTCTTGCGACCAGTGTCAATGGTGCGGGCTGTTACGGCATCGATATCGCCACCAAACTTGGTGAACGCCTCCAGCTCACGGAACTGAGCCTGAGCTATCTTGAGCGTTCCGGCAACCTTCTTCATAGCCTTGATTTGTGCATTACCACCAACACGAGAAACCGAGATACCAACATTTACTGCGGGACGAATTCCGTTGTTGAACAACGCTGTCTCAAGATAGATTTGTCCGTCGGTAATAGAAATTACGTTGGTAGGAATATAGGCACTCACGTCACCAGCCTGAGTCTCAATGATAGGCAACGCAGTGAGCGAGCCACCGCCCTTAACTTTGCCCTTGAGGGCTGCAGGCAGGTCGTTCATTGCCTCGGCAACCTTTTGATTCTCATTAATCTTGGCGGCACGCTCGAGCAAACGGCTGTGCAGATAGAAGATATCGCCAGGATAAGCCTCACGTCCCGATGGGCGCTTGAGGATAAGCGAAATCTCGCGATAAGCTACCGCCTGTTTCGAAAGGTCATCATAAACAACCAGCGCATCACGGCCGGTGTCGCGGAAATACTCGCCTATAGCAGCACCTGCAAATGGCGCATAGTAGCGCATCGAAGCCGAGTCGGCAGCTGTTGCGGCAATAACAACGCTATAAGGCATAGCACCGTACTGGTTAAGCTGGTTAACGAGAGAGGCAACGGTCGAAGCTTTTTGACCTATAGCCACATAGATGCAATATACAGGCTTGCCAGCCTCATAACCTGCCTTTTGGTTGATTATAGTATCTACAGCAATGGCGGTCTTACCAATCTGGCGGTCTCCAATAATGAGCTCACGCTGGCCACGACCAATAGGAATCATCGAGTCGATGGCCTTGAGGCCAGTTTGCAGTGGCTGATTTACCGGCTGACGGAAAATAACGCCCGGAGCTTTACGCTCAAGAGGCAGGCGCACGAGTTCACCTTCAATAGGCCCCTTACCATCGATAGGCTCGCCAAGAACGTTTATTACACGTCCCAGCAATCCTTCGCCAACAGGAATAGAAGCGATTTCTCCAGTGCGACGCACTTTCATGCCCTCGGCAACACTGTCGACCTTGTCCATAAGTATCACACCCACGTTGCTCTCTTCAAGGTTCATGGCAACGCCTGTTACTCCATTTTCAAACTCGACAAGCTCATTGGCCTCGACGTTCTCCAGTCCATAGACATGAGCCACGCCGTCGCCCACCTCAAGCACTGTTCCCACCTCCTCAAACGACACCTTACTCTCGATGTCACTGAGTTGCTGTTTCAGTATATCAGATATTTCACTTGGGTTTATCATCTCACTCTTATTAACTTAGGAGTTTTAAACGCAATTTTTCTAATTGATTTTTCACCGAAGCATCAAGCACTCGTGAGTCAACATCGACAGTAAAACCACCAATGAGGTCGGGATTGACACTTTTAGTCAGTTCTATTGTCTTGCCACCCAGCTGCGACTTCACAACTTCAATGATATCATTTATCTCGCTATCGCCAAGTGGAGTGGCGGTAACGACTTCAACCTTAGCAATGCCATTTTGCTCTCGATACTGTTTCATGAATGCAAGTGCTATGGCACGCATAAAGTCGACACGGTTGTTCTTGATAACCAACTCCATGAACTTTGCCGAAGCTCCGCCTTGCTGAGCACCCGAAGCGGTGCACAGCAACTTGAGCTTGTCGCTAAGCGGCAGGAACGGATTGTTGACGGCCTTCTTCAAGCCAGTTTCGGCAGCATAAGCAAAGTCGAGCCGCTTCATCTCATCATAGACTAAAGCAGTGTCGCCACGCTCTATTGAGAGCTTGAAAAGGGCCTTGGCATACCGGTTAGGAATAAGTCCGTCGTTCATCTCGTTGATTAGTTTTTCGATTCAACCTCGGTTAATAGTTTCTTTACCAGGTCTTTCTGAGCCTTATCATCGCTCATGTTTCGGCGAATCACCTGCTCGGCAATCTGCAGGGCATAGGCTCCCACATCCTGGCGCAACTGAAGCTCGCTCTCCTTGCGTGATTGTTCTATCGACACTTGAGCGGCATCGGTCACCTTTTTTGCCTCGACAGCAGCCTCGGCCTTAGCCTGCTCGATGATATCGGTCTTCATCTTAGCCGCGTCGCGCAAAATGTCAGCCTGTTGTTTTCGTGCTTCGGCAACCAGGGCGTCGGCCTCAGCCTTGGCATTGTCGAGTTTCGACTTTGCCTCTTGAGCATAAGCAACACCTTTATCAATCAAGGTTGCACGTTCATCCATGCTCTTGATGATAAATGGCCATGCCCATTTTGCCAGGATGAAATACAGGCACGCAAATGCCAAAAACATCCAGAACACCAGGCCAAATTCAGGCTTAAACAGTTCCATCTACTTAATTAGTATTATATTGTTTTTACTTTAAAAACCCGCTCTCTCTTGTAAATTAGAGGAACAAAGCAAGGAAGCAAACAATAAGAGCAACGAAAGCAACACCCTCGATAAGAGCGGCAATCACAATCATATTGCTTCGTATGTCACCTGTTGATTCGGGCTGACGGGCGATTGACTCCATTGCCGAACCACCAATCTTACCAATACCAATACCTGCAGCGATAGCTGCAATACCAGCGCCTATACAAGCGCCTAATCCAACCATAGCCTCAAAAGCTAAAATTAAACTTAACATAGTCTTTACAATTTAATGTTTATATTTATTTTAATTTATTATCAAATTTCTGTCTTGATTATTCCTTGATCTCAACCGTCTCATGCTTTCCCTCATGTGCCATAGAGATAAATATTGTAGAAAGCAGAGTAAAGACATAGGCCTGAATAAAGCTCACAAGCGTGTCGAGCAATAACATGAACAATGCCAAGAACACCGAGAACACTGCAGTTCCTGAGCCTACTGCCACCGAGTGGAATGAGTTGGTAAAGATAAAGATTAACAATATCAATACAATAACCACCATGTGCCCTCCAAGCATGTTGGCAAAGAGACGAACCATCAACGCCAATGGCTTAGTAAGGATGCCAATGAACTCAATAAGCTGCATCATGGGCACCGGGCATTTCAAAGCCGTGGGCACATCGGGCCAAAAAATCTCTTTCCAGTAATGCTTTGTTCCTGTAAGGTTAGTAACCGCAAAGGTTATTAAGGCAAGAACCATGGTTACGGCAAGGTTGCCGGTAAGGTTGGCACCGCCAGGAAATATTACAATCAATCCCAGCAGGTTCATGGTGAGAATGAAGAAGAATGCCGTGAGCAAGTAAGGCCCATATTTTGGAGCCTCAGCTCCCATCACCGGCTTAATGGTATCGGTATATACAAAGTCGATTACCACTTCAAGCATGCCTTTAAAGCCTTTGGGGCCTTTCATGCCCTCACGCCTGTACCACTTGCGCAAGCTCATCGCCATTATAATCACCAGCACAGCGGCAATTAATATCCCCAGCACATTTTTAGTGATAGAGAAATCCCAAGGGCGATATTCACTGCCATCATCGAGTATTTGCACCAGTTTACCCTTATAGCCACCCTCTTCATCGGTCGAGATTTTGAAGCTGGAATCGCCATCCTTGTAGGTGTCGCCGCCAGTAACTCTGCACGACATGAAGCAGTGCAGGCTGCCATCCTGTGCAAAGGCAATGACCGGCAAGGGGATTCTCATCGTGTGAGAAAAAGGCACTTCCCAGCCATAGGCATCGCCCAAGTGCTCAAAGATGCTCTCCTTGGGGTTCACCTTTGATTCACCCTGCTCGCCATGTGAAACATTCTGGAAATAGCCCCACACCATGAGTGCGAGAATGACCAGTGCAACTATTGCTGTTATTACTTTCTTCATAAAAGAGAGTCACAAATATTAATAAAGACAAACACTCACTACGTTGTTCTTCACGTCGGCAATGCCACCCTTAATCTCCCGTTCTTCGGTCTTGTCTCCTACCATGTAAGACATCGTGCCTGCAACGAGCGACGAGATGAGTGCCGCGTGATTGTTAAGTATCTGGAATGAGCCCAAGGTTCCTGGCAAAGTAACTTGTTCCACTTCGCCCTCAAACTCAATTTGCTCTGCCGAGATAATTTTCAGTATCATAGTCGGTTGTCAGTTTTTAGTTCAGAATATTCTGTATATTAGCCCACCTGCTCAAGAATCTTCTTGCCCTTGGCAATGGCATCGTCGATGGTACCCACGTTGAGGAAAGCCTGCTCGGGCAGGTCGTCGACCTCACCGTCAAGAATCATCTTGAAGCCACGTATGGTCTCATTCAATGGAACCATAACGCCCGGAACACCGGTAAACTGCTCGGCAACGAAGAATGGCTGCGAGAGGAAGCGCTGAGCGCGACGAGCACGTGAAACCACAAGCTTGTCATCATCACTCAACTCGTCAACACCAAGGATTGCTATAATATCCTGCAACTCGTTGTACTTCTGCAGCAAGTGAATGACACGTTGCGCAACGTTATAATGCTCCTCGCCAATGATGTTGGGATCCATGATGCGTGATGTAGAAGCCAGTGGATCAACGGCAGGATAGATACCCAGCTCAGTAATCTTACGGCTCAACACGGTTGTCGCGTCAAGGAAGTTAAAGGTTGTGGCAGGAGCAGGGTCGGTCAAGTCGTCGGCGGGCACATACACGGCCTGAACCGAAGTAATTGAACCGCTCTTGGTAGAAGTAATGCGTTCCTGCAGCTTACCCATCTCACTGGCAAGTGTGGGCTGATAACCCACCGCACTTGGCATTCGACCCAATAGAGCCGAAACCTCACTACCTGCCTGAGTGAAACGGAAGATGTTATCCATAAACAAGAGGATGTCACGTCCACCACCGTCCTGGTCACGGAACTGCTCGGCAACAGTCAAGCCCGACAGAGCCACACGCATACGTGCACCGGGAGGCTCGTTCATCTGTCCAAATACCAAGGTTGCCTGGCTCTTTTCCACCTCTTTCATGTCAACACTGTCGAGGTTCCACTCGCCATTGGCCATCTCTTCCTTAAACTTTTCGCCATAGCGGATAACGCCACTCTCAATCATCTCACGCAGCAGGTCATTGCCTTCACGTGTGCGCTCTCCCACTCCAGTAAACACCGAGAAGCCACTGTGTCCGCGTGCGATGTTGTGGATGAGCTCCATAATGAGCACGGTCTTGCCCACACCGGCACCGCCAAAGAGACCAATCTTACCACCTTTAGAGAAAGGCTCGATAAGGTCAATCACCTTGATACCTGTAAATAGAATCTCCTGTGAAATAGAGAGGTCACTAAAGTCAGGTGTTGGCTGATGGATGGGACGACGATCGCCACCCTTTAGGTCGGCAAGGTGATCAATGGGCTCGCCTATCACATTGAGCAAGCGTCCTTTAACCTGCTCTCCGGTAGGCACCGATATTGGTTGTCCCAGGTTCTTTACCTTAGTGCCACGCTGCAAGCCATCGGTGCTGTCCATTGCCACACAGCGCACGGTGTTCTCACCAATGTGCTGCTCCACCTCAAGCATCAGCTCTGTTCCGTCGTGACGTGGTACCGACAAAGCGGTATAAATCTCAGGCACGTTATTGTCCTTGCCCTCAAAGGTCACGTCAACAACAGGACCAATCACCTGTGTTATTTTTCCAAAATTTTCGTTCATAGTCACGAGAATTTATTATTGTAAGCTTTAATTATTATTCGTGTGTAATTATCCTGCAAAGTGCCATCCCAAGCTCACGATAACAGCCATGAGCACAAGGTTGAACAAGCCAATAGGCATGAGGTAGCGCCATTCAAGAGCAAGCATCTGGTCGATACGAACGCGGGGGAACGACCACTTAAACCAAATGATGATGAACGACACAAAGATTGCCTTGCCCAGGAACCAAATGATTGATGGGATATAATCCATCACGGCATTGAAACCGTCCCAACCACTCACATGAAATGGCATCCAGCCACCCAAGAAGAGAAGTGTGGCAATGCCCGAAACGATGAACAGGTTAAGATACTCGGCAAGATAGAAGAAGCCGAAGTGGATGCCCGAATACTCGGTATGGTAACCAGCAGTGAGCTCATGCTCGGCCTCGGGAAGGTCGAATGGACCACGATTGGTCTCGGCTGTCGCGGCTATCACATAGATGATAAAGGCTATTATTGCAGGAATGTGACCAGTGAAAATGAACCAGCCATTCTCCTGTGCCTCAACCAGCCCGGTAACCGACATGGTGCCTGCCAGGCACACGATAGTGAGCATTGCAATACCAATCGAGAGCTCATAGCTAATCATCTGCGCACCACTACGCATGGCACCTATCATTGTGTACTTGCTGTTACTTGACCAACCGGCAAGGAGGATTCCCACAACACCCAGCGACGATACCGCGGTCATGAAAAACACGCCAATGTTGAAGTCAATGGCTTGCAAGCCCTTGCCCCATGGTAAGCAGGCAAACACAACTACCGATGCTATCAACACGAAGTAAGGTGCCAACTTGTGCAAGAAATTGTCGGTCTTCCACAAGCCCACTACCTCCTTGATGAGCATCTTTATAACGTCGGCAAAAATCTGCAATGAGCCCCAAGGTCCTACACGCAGCGGGCCTCGACGGCACTGAAACCAAGCACATACCCAGCGCTCATACATGATGTAGAACATGGCAAGTACTGTATAAGCAATCAACAATAGCACAGCTACTATCACACACTCGATGGTGGTTGCCAGCCATTGTGGCATCACTCCTAAGAGCAGATCATTAAACCAATTGGTGACTACACTAAAGTCAAACATAACTATATAATAATGTGTGTTTATAATCTTTTAGTTTTATCTCTCTAAACTTAACCAACATTATCGGTCAATATCGGGAATCACATAGTCTATCGACGCCGTGATGGTGATAAGGTCGGCAATGAGGTTGTCCTTGCAAGTGAGGTCAACAATACCCACAAGATTGAAGCAAGGACTCTGGAAGTGCAGGCGGTAAGGCTTCTGGAATGGCTTTGGATTGCCATCGCTTTCAAGATAAACGCCAAAGGCACCGCGGCTTCCCTCAACCTGTTGATACCAATGACCGGCTGGCAACTTGATGAGTTTGGGAACTTTGGCGATATACTCGCCCTCGATGCCCTCGGCCTCAAGCATGTCGCAGCACTGACGCAAAATCTTGATGCTCTCTTCCATCTCCTTCATGCGCACCATGTAGCGATCCATCGAGTCACCGGTCTCATAGGTAATCTCGTCAAACTCCACTTCATTGTAGAGAGAATAAGGATGGCACTTGCGCACGTCACAGTGATGACCGCTGGCACGGCCCGAAGGACCAGTGATAGCATAGTTGATGGCATCTTCCTTACTGAGCACACCCACGCCAACCATACGGTTGCGGGCTATAACGTTGCCAGTGAAGAGCTTGTGATATTCTTTCATTTTCTCGGTAATCACATCACATGCGTGACGCACATCCTTGATGAAATCGGGATGAACATCGGCTTTAACGCCACCAATGGTGAGATAGCTCATCGACATGCGGGCGCCACAAGTCTTGTCAAAGATGTCATATATCAGCTCACGCTCACGGAATCCGTAGAAGAATGCAGTGGTAGCACCCTGGTCCATTGTCAAGCAGCCATAGCTCAGCAAGTGGCTCGACAGACGCATGAGCTCGTCCATCATCATGCGGATGAGTTCGGCACGATGAGGCACCTCAAGTCCCATCGCCTTCTCAATGCACAGGCACAAGCAATGGCGGTTGATGTGAGCCGACATATAGTCCATTCGCTCGGTATAAAGCAATGTCTGTGGGTACATCAAGCTCTCACACATCTTTTCAATGCCGCGATGGATGTAACCGCTCACCACGTCAACCTTCTTTACAAGCTCTCCCTCAATCGAGGCGCGATAACGCATTACGCCATGAGTGGATGGGTGCTGAGGACCAACGTTAACCACATATTCATCGTCTTCAAACACCTTGCCGTCGATGCGAGTAACGTTACCATTCTCGTCCTCAACCAAGCGATAGGTGTTATCCTCGTTCTCCTCATCCTCAAGGCGCAACGGGTTTTTCTCAGGACTGGCGTCATAATCCTTGCGCAATGGGAAACCTACCCAGTCGTTTCGAAGGAAGAAACGGCGCATGTCGGGGTGATTGATAAACTCAATTCCAAAGAAGTCATACACCTCACGCTCCTGATAGTTGGCTACTGCCCACAAATCGCTCACGCTGTGCAAGCGCGGAGTCTCACGGTCGGTGGTTGCAACCTTCACATGTATTATCTCTTGGGTGTCGGTATTGGTCAAGTAGTACATCACACCAAGCTCATCCTTCCAGTCAACTCCCACGAGGGCTGTCAGGTAGTCGAAGTGCAACTCCTCCTTGAGCGATTTTGCAAGAGCGTGCCATTGTGCGTCGGGCACGTTAATCAGCAAGAACTCGCCACTACCGTCACATTGTGCTTCGGGACACAGTTTGCCGATTTTTTCTTGTATATCTGCCATATATAATAATGTGTATATCTATTATTCAAAAATCTTCATTATCACTCACCGTTCTTCTCAAAGAACCTCTTGCGCTTCTCCTTGCGGTTAACGCCACCAAAGAACTTCTGCACTTTAATCTTGCGCTGCAGCTGCATTAATGCATAGAACATTGCTTCGGGACGTGGTGGACAACCTGGCAGGTAGACGTCGACAGGTATAATCTCATCGATGCCCTTCACAACACAATAGCTGTTCTTGAACGGGCCGCCACTCACGGTGCAGGCTCCACAGGCAATTACATACTTGGGCTCTGCCATCTGCTCGTAGAGGCGCTTCAAGGCTGGTGCCATGCGATAGGTGATTGTTCCCTGACACATGATATAGTCGGCCTGACGGGGTGAATTGCGTGCCACCTCAAATCCAAAGCGAGCCATGTCATAACGTGCTGCGCCAAGACACATAAACTCAATAGCGCAACAGCTGGTACCAAAGCAGAAAGGCCACAACGAATTGCTGATACCCCAATTAATCAATTGGTCAAGCTTTCCAACAACAACGTTGGTACCGCTGGCATTCAACTCCTCAACAAGCTGGTCAATATACTCGTTGTCCTTGAAGTCGTCATGCTTCATGCTTTTTATCTTTACTTCCATCGCAGCGCTCCTTTCTTCCAGGCGTAAGCCAGACCTAAAACTAAAATAAACAAGAATGTGCCCACAGCAATCAGGGCAGTGCTGCCTATTGACTTGGCGATTGATGCCCAAGGGAACAGGAAGACTGTTTCCACATCAAACATGAGGAACAGGATTGCAAACAGATAATAGCCCACATGGAACTGTGCCATGCTCTCGCCACGCGTGGGGATACCACATTCATAGGTCTCACCCTTGCGCTTGGTAAAGCTGCGAGGACCTATCAATCTGGCAATAAGCAAAGCCGCAAACACCAGCACTGCGCCGGTAATCACAGCAGTAACTGCCAATGTAGTATTTCCAATACTAAGTAAAACCATAAGAAAACTATTGTTTTGTGTTTAATATTAATGTTCCAGCATCGGGTCAACAACAAGAAGAGTCATAGCCACAGACTTGCTAACGCAATCTTTAGCTATGACCCTCTGCTGATTATAGATAATTGTGTATAGAAATGAGAGAACACACCAAAACCCGTCCACTCACAAGGAGCGAACGCAGCCCGGCACTTGTTGTTATATAAGATTTCTCTCATTAATTGCAATAAATTTTGCTTCAGCATCCAGCAATCGTGACGGCAACACAACAGCCGCGCTAATCTTGAAGAATGCCTTTTTGCGGTGCAAATATAGTATTTTTTTTTGAATTATGAAATATCTTATTTATTATAGTTATTAACAAGTACGATTTATTACAACAAATCAAATCTTTAATCGTCTTCAACTTTGTTCTTTCATTCATTTTTTATAACTTTGCAATCACAGTTTTTACTTCAGGAGAAAGTGCAGATTTCAAGTAAGGCACAGCCAAATTCGAGCCTCGCGCAAAACAGGCTATAATTCAAAGGATTACGGCGTGATTTTTAGAAACAAAGACACATTTTTACACTTTTTAGCGCGTAAAATTGCTTCTATGTCGTAATAAATGGCTAAATTTGCACGTTCTTATTCATGTAGTGACCCATCTTAGAGGTCAACAAGAAGCCGGAGGACTTGCATTGCAAACCGTGATTTTATTGCCTCCATCATAAAATTTATTACTATTTTTTGGGGCTTCTTGAAACATTTAAAAAGAAAATTATGAAGTTATTTTTTAATTGTCTGCGTTTAGGTTTTCTTGGTATGGCTATCATATCATTAGGACTTGCAGCAAATGCCCAATCAATCAACGACTATCGAACAACACACAACAACCTACTTGCAAAACAAAATAGAGTTAAAGACAAAATCAAAGTTGAGGAATCTCAAAACTACGCACGCAATCTCTACGGTGAGAAAGAAGCCGATAGAGCCGACATCTATAACGAAGCTTGGAATAGCGACCGCGTGAATCCTTACCAGAATGCCAACATTCCTTCTACCAAAGTTCTCGACGTATCGAGATATCACATGCCAATCAAGCACAATGTAGTTACTTCACACTTTGGCTATCGCAAGCAATTTGGCCGCCATCACCACGGTGTAGACCTTAAAGCTTCGGTAGGCGACACAGTTTATGCTGCATTTACAGGCAAGGTTCGCCTCGCAAAATTTGACCGTAACGGTTACGGCTTCTATGTAGTAGTTCGTCACGACAATGGCATGGAGACAGTCTATGGCCACCTCTCAAAATTCTTGGTAAAGCCCAATCAATATGTCAAGGCAGGCACACCAATAGCACTTAGTGGCAACACTGGCCGTAGCACTGGTCCACATCTCCACTTCGAGACACGCTACATGGGCATTGCCATGAATCCTGAGAAGATTTTCGACTTTGTGAATGGCGTTACTTATCGCGACCATTACACATTTAACAAGAACAGCAACGACAACAGCACCAACAATCGCCAGAGCGCAAGCAGTCGCCGTCGTCGTTAATGAAAGAAAAGCTCACTCTTTCTATCTAAGCATAATCCGGCGCAGTCTATATATAGATTGCGCTGGTTCTTTTTTTGACATTATGAATATTATCGCTAACTTTGCACTCAATAAAGAAGACAAAGCATGGAAGTAGTCTACGAAGACAATCACATCATTATCGTCAACAAGTCTTGTGGCGAAATAGTGCAAGGCGACCGCACAGGGGACCAACCGCTTGTCGAAACCCTTAAGCAATGGATAAAGGTCAAGTACAACAAGCCTGGCAATGTGTTTTGCGGAGTCACTCACCGCATTGATCGACCAACGAGCGGACTGGTTGTTTTCGCACGCACCAGCAAAGGGTTGTCGCGAATGAACGACCTGTTTCGCCGTGGCGAAGTACACAAAACCTACTGGGCGATTGTAAAGAACCGACCGCCAAAAGACGAGGACACCCTCACCCATTATCTCGTCTCGGTAGAAAAAAACAACAAAACCTATGTGGTAGAACCTGGCACCGAAGGTGCCCAGAAAGCTGTGCTCAATTACCGCATCATTGGGCAGGGCAACAACTATTTCCTTCTTGAAATTGACCTGATTACAGGCCGCAAGCACCAAATTCGAGCCCAACTGTCACATCTGGGATGCCCTATCAAGGGAGATCTCAAATATGGTGCACCTCGCAGCAATCCCGATGGCGGCATCTCGCTGCAGTCTCATCGCATTGAGTTTATCCATCCTGTCTCAAAAGAGGAAATTGACGTCACCGCTCCCCTACCGCACGACGCCTTGTGGCAAGCACTGGCTTCCTCAGCGCTGAATCGCTGATCTATAATTCTATCTTTTATCTTTAACGAGATTGGCGAAGCGCTTGTTTGACCACACCACAAAGTTGCCGTCTTCATCGGCACTGATGGTCATCACGCCGAGCTTTAAATTCTTGTCCATCAGCTTCTGAGTCTTTTCAAGTCCCATCGCCATGCAGGCGGTTGCCCAAGCGTCGGCACTCATGCAATCGGCAGCTACAATCGACACGCTCAACAGATTAGATTCCTCACTGCGGCCTGTCTTTGGATTGACAATGTGACTGACTTTCTTTCCTTCAACTTCCTTGAATTTGCGATAGCTGCCGCTCGTTGCGACAGCCAAATTGTCGAGGCACAGCACCATGGCATTGGCATGCACCGCACCGCTCTCATCATCAGGAATGGGCATATCAATTGACACATGCCAGGGCTCGCCTCGCTGATTCACTCCATGAACCACCACTTCACCGCCTATCTCTACCATATAGTTGGAGGCCCCATTGCGTGCAAGCATTGCTGCTATTTCATCACATGCCATGCCCTTTGCTATGGAACTGAAATCAAACTGAACCCTCTTGTCATCTTTAATCACTTTGTCGCCATTCAACTTAGTGTGCTGCATTCCTACAAAAGCGATAATGCTGTCGAGCTGCTCACGAGTGGGCAAGCTGCCGCTCTTGAACCCAAATCCCCAAGCATTCACTAAGGGCATCACCGTGGGGTCATACAATCCGCCACTTGCCTTATTCACCTCCCAAGCCTTGCTATAAAGCTTTTGAAAAAAATAATCGACAGTATCACATTTATTATCATTTATTTGAGTCACAAGCGACTGTTTGTTAAACGGCGATGCACTATTGTCGATCATTGAGAGCAGAATCTGAATAGAATCATTAAGGTCGGCACGAGCCTCGTAGGTAATGTGATATTCGGTGGTCCACACCACTCCGGTATTAGTTATGAACTTCTTTCGGGTGCGCATGAAAGGCAATGCCAGCAGCAACACAAGCAGTAACAGTAATACCGCATAATATTTCTTAGATTTTAGCATCTCAATATTTACTCTAAAAGATTTATTTCCACAAAGGTAATTGAAATGTAGGAATTAAGTGTTACAAAGACCAAAAAAATTGCTTTTCTCATTTTTTTAGTGTTACTTTGCAACAACAAAAAAATATCGATTATGAAAAACATTGCAAGAATATCAATAATATTAGTGCTTGCGGTGGTTGCCAATGCCACTGCTCAGGCACAAGTAAGATTTGGCTTCAAAGCCGGCGTCACCATCAACGAGCTCAAGTGGGACAAGGATATTGTGAGCAAGGACAACCGTGCGGGATTCACTGGTGGATTGATGATTGAGGCAGGATTACCTGTTGTTGGACTTGGCATCGACGCCTCGGCTCTATACACTCATCGTGAGAACAATCTATATCTTGAGGAAACCAAGCTGAAGCGTGATTATCTCGACATTCCTATTAATGTGAAATATAAGCTTCAAATCGCTGTACTGAGCAAGATCATTTCGCCTTTTGTAACCACAGGTCCCGACTTCTCGCTTTTGCTCGGCGATGACGACAAGGGAGATTTCAAGACCCGCAAGTGGAACACATCATGGAATGTGGGATTTGGAGCTGAACTCTTCCGTAAAGTTCAAATCCATGCCAACTATGGCATTGGCTTGACAAAAGCATTTGAATACTTGGGAAAAGAGGTTGATTCCAAGCCTGTGAAAGGAAAAGACAACTACTGGACAATCACTGCAGCCTACCTCTTCTAAACGTACACTTATTTACTGTAAAATAACAATTAGGGAGCCAAACTCACAGTTCGGCTCCCTAATCGATTTTTATTGCATTTATTCACATATTTACTCCTGAACATAAACCGCCTCATTCTCGAGTGTAAACTCGGCTATGAATTTCACGTTGGCAGCAAGCTTAGCCTCGGCATAGCGGACGTAAGCCTCTGCCGACTGCTTGAAGAGTTCTGGTGCTTTGCTGGCATCGTAGCACAACAGATAGCTCATAATTGTCCAAGCAGCCATCTCCACCATGCGGCGAGCGTGGAAGGTAATGTAATCGGGGTTGTCATAGCTCTTTACTTTCTCGACAGTAGCCTCATAGTCGGCCATCATCTTGTCGATGCGAGCCTTGAGAGGAGCCATCTCGTCGCTATACTGACCCTGTGCATACTCCTTCATCTGAGCCAGATAGGTGCCTGTGGTGACATGGCGAATTGCTGCAACTACCTGTAGCTGAGTGGTGCCCTCGTAGATGTTCATGATGCGAGCATCACGATAAAGGCGCTCACAGGTGTAGTCGCGCATAAATCCGCTACCGCCATGAATCTGGATGCAGTCGTAGGCGGTCTGGTTGGCATATTCGCTCGACGAAGCCTTAGAAAGTGGCGTAAAGGCATCGGCAAGGCGGTTATAACGCTTCATCTCGACACGCTCCTCGGGAGTGAGCTGGCGCTCACGAGAAATCTGCTCCCAAATCTTGTAAACATCCACAAATCGGGCTGTCTCATAAAGTATTGTGCGTGCTGCATCGAGTTTTGCCTTAATGTTGGTAAGCATCTCAGCCACTGCCGGGAAGGTGATGATAGCCTTGCCAAACTGCTCACGGCTGCGGGCGTAGTCGATAGCCTCATTATAAGCAGCCTGACACAGACCCACACTCTGGGCTGTGATACCTAAGCGTGCGCCGTTCATGAGCGACATCACATACTTAATAAGACCCAAGCGGCGAGAGCCACAGAGTTCAGCCTTTGCGTTCTTGAACACAAGTTCGCAAGTGGGGCTGCCATGAATGCCCATCTTGTCCTCGATTCGACGCACGGTAACGCCACCGTTGCGCTTGTCGTAGATGAACATCGACAGGCCACGACCGTCCTTGCTGCCCTCCTCGCTGCGAGCGAGCACGAGGTGAATGTCGCTGTCGCCGTTGGTGATAAAGCGCTTCACGCCGTTGAGACGCCAAGTGCCGTCCTCATCTTGCGTGGCCTTGAGCATCACGCTCTGCAGGTCACTGCCGGCATCAGGCTCAGTAAGATCCATCGACATGGTTTCCCCGGCACAAACTCGCGGAATGTAACGCTGGAACTGGTCTTCGTCGCCAGCTTCAAACAGGGTGTCGATGCAGCTCTGCAGACTCCACACGTTCTGGAAACCGGCATCGGCCTGAGCTATCATCTCGCTCATCATCGAAAAAGTAACGTTAGGCAAGTTGAGACCGCCGTACTTGCGAGGCATCGAAACACCATAGAGTCCAGCCTTGCGAGTCACATCAAGATTCTCTTGAGTCTTGCTCGCATAAGCCACACGGCCATTAGCATGATGTGGACCCTCCTTGTCTACACTCTCGGCATTGGGAGCGATGACCTCGGCAGTGATTTCACCGGTTATCTCAAGAATCTTATCGTAGGAGTCGATTGCATCTTCATAGTCGACTGGTGCATAGTCAAACTCCTGGCTCTGAGTATAATCGCGCTCCTTCATACCCACAATCTTCTCCATCAAGGGATGGTGAAGATGATACTGCAGAGCTTTATTGTCTTTATAAAAATTTGCCATTTTCTTAAGTGTTAAGGGTTAAGTTTTAAGTGCTAAGAGTCTGGAAGAGGTCAGATGACTTTCTCTCACCTCTCAACTCTCACCTCTTCACTATTATTTAGAATTTTTCTTGTAATACTTGATTAGTTTGGGGATAACATCTTCGAGATTGCCGGTGATAACATAGTCGGCAATGGAATTGATGGGAGCATTGGGATCATTGTTGATTGAGATAATGATAGAGCTCTCATTCATGCCTGCCACGTGCTGAATCTGTCCCGAGATGCCGCAAGCGATGTAGAGCTTAGGGCGAACGGTGACTCCTGTCTGTCCTATCTGACGCTCATGCTCGCAGAAGCCAGCGTCAACAGCTGCGCGGCTTGCGCCCACCTCACCGCCAAGCACATCGGCGAGTTGGAAGATGAGGTCGAAGTTCTCCTTGCTGCCCACTCCGTAGCCACCTGCAACAATAATGGGTGAATTCTTAATGTTGATTTTGGACTTCTCTACCTCACGGTCGATAATCTTGACGATAAAGCTCGCTGGGTCGACATATTTGTTGGCATCGAGGTTAACGACCTCGCCCTTATAGTTGGGATCGAAAATCTCCTTCTTCATCACGCCCTCGCGCACGGTAGCCATCTGTGGACGGTGCTCGGGGTTAACGATGGTTGCCACAATGTTGCCGCCAAAAGCGGGACGAATCTGATACAGCAGGTCCTTATATTCAGTCTTGGTCAAAGGGTCGGTGTGGTCGCCAATCTCAAGAGCGGTACAGTCGGCTGTCAGGCCACTGGTAAGGCACGACGAAACGCGAGGTCCCAAGTCGCGGCCAATAACGGTGGCGCCCATCAGGCAGATTTGTGGCTTGATTTCCTTGAAAAGGTTAATAACAATCGATGAGTGTGGGAGCGAAGTGTAAGGATAAAGGCGCTCGTCCTCAACCTTATAAACTACGTCAACACCGTAAGGGAATACCTGCTCTTCAATGCCATCGAGCTTGTCGCCCAGGATAAGAGCCTCAAGCTTAACTCCCAAGCGAGTGGCAAGAGTGCGTCCCTTGGTTAACAACTCCAGACTGACGTCGGCAACACGGCCGTCGTCAAACTCGCAGTAAACTACTAAATTATTATTGTCGTTCATAGTTTCTCGTTTCTGTAAATTGTGAATTGTGCATTATCCAATGATGTGGTCGGCAATGAGTTCTTGCACAAGACCTTCGAGCTGGGCTTCGTCGCCGCCCTCAATAGTCTTGCTCTCCTTGGCTTGGAACACAACGTTTACTACTGTCTTAACCTTGGTGGGTGAGCCCTTCATGCCAATCTGGTTTGGATCGGCCTCAATGTCGGCAACGCCCCACTCGCGGATGTTAAGGTAAGGACGTGCCTCAACAAGACGCTGACGCTCCTCACTAAGCTGAGCCTTCTCGCTGGGAGTTACAGCATACTTGTACTTCTGTATCAACTTGGCGTTACGGGGACGACACGCGTCGGCACTGCCATTAACGGTAACTACCAGTGGAAGTGGGCATGTAACGGTCTCAAAGCCGTTCTCGATGCGGCGCTTGATGGTGGCAATGCCGTCTTCAACCTTCACACTCTCGGCGTAGGTTACTTGTGGCAAGCCGAGCTTCTCGGCAATCTGCGGTCCCACCTGAGCGGTGTCGCCGTCGATAGCCTGGCGACCACCAACGATGATATCCACCTTGTCGAGATGACGAATGGTCTGCGCCAACGAGTAGCTGGTGGCAAGGGTGTCGGCACCACCCAAGGGGCGGTCGGTGAGCACCACGCCGTCGTCACCACCACGATACAGGCTCTCACGCACCATCTCGGCACTGCGAGGCAGACCCATTGTCACGAGTGTGATTTTTGAACCAGGATGAGCATCCTTGAGCTGAAGCGCTTGCTCAAGCGCGTTCAGGTCCTCGGGGTTGAAGATAGCGGGAAGAGCAGCACGGTTGATGGTGCCGTCGGCCTTCATCGCGTCTTTACCCACGTTGCGAGTGTCTGGCACTTGCTTTGCCAGCACAACGATATTCAAACTCATAGAATATTTATTTTTTTAATTATTAATTTACTCTTTTTATTGTGCGATAGCATGTTGGGCTTCATGCCCGCTTAAAACGTGCAAAATTACACATTTCTCACCACACGGCAAAAACTTTACACCTTAATTATAGATTATTAAGGAAACGATTGATTGATAATTGCTATCATTTCGGCAGGTGTAACAACTATGGGCGTGCGATGAAAATGTCGTTTGATGTTTCCAGTCACCAAATAAGCATCTTCTTTCGATAATGCCACCTCATAAAACACCACATCTTTAGGGCCGGGAAAGTGTTCGTACGTGGTACTCACACGCTGCGAGTCCAATCCTCTTGCCACTATGAGGCTGATGATAGCATCTATCAACTCTGATGGGAACCCAAACTTCTCACGTTTAAGAACATTATTGTATTCCGTTATTATTTCACCATTGTATAGCGGTGTGATTCTCATTTGTGAAATCACCATACCGAGCACACGTGCGGTTGCTGCATCTCGATTCCTTGTCAGCAATGCCGAAACAACAACGTTGGTGTCGATAACTGCATATATATTTGCCATAACACCTATTTGCGTTTATCGGACTCTTCGCGTGCCAGGCGTATTTCTTCGTTAATCTCGTCAAGAGTCATTTCAGGGAACTGACCCTGCGCTGCTATTTCACGCAATTTGCGGAAAGCGGTGAGGCCGTCTACAGGCTCTTTCTCTTGTG
>CAMJZF010000038.1 GCA_946410125.1 uncultured Prevotellaceae bacterium
AACTGATAGGTAAAGCCTACAGGTTGAGATTGATTGATTTTGATTGATGACATTAAAAATCATCGGGTATTAACACCATTCCAATGTCCTTTGAAAAAGCTTGGGGTGGTTTTTTTTGAATAAAAACTGTAAGTAATAAACCCAAATCGGTCATTAGGCGACAGAAGGTCATAATTTTAGGTCTATTTATGCTATAACAGCTTTATTATGGCATCTTGTTGCAGATATTGCCTTGTCATAGCCGCTATGTCTTCGGCAATCACTTTACAATCTGCTCAAAATAAATTCTGTTCTATCATAAATCCTAATGACCGATTCGGGCTAAAAGATGCGAGAGCGATTTTTCACAAAGTCGCTCCCGCAGGATTTTAGAGTATGAGAAAATTTACTTTATGTGTTTTTTTGTCCTGATGATATTAAATCAAGAATAATGTAAAATAAATACTTTCATTATTGGATTGCAAATATAACAAAATTATTTATAAAATCAAAGAAAAAAGCGACATTTTTCAAAAAAATATCGCTTTTTTCTTTATTTTTTGTTGTATTCAAAAACGGGTGTGGTTTTATTTCTTTTTGAAATATTCTCTTGCGGCGGCTTTTACCTTAGGTGACAGCAGCAACAGTGCAGTCATTGTGCAGCATGCCATCAGGAAGAATGCGATGTCCATAAATCCAACTACAACCTTTAGTGGTACAACGGCGGCAACAACAATCATAGCGAGATAATAATAGTTGTAGTATTTGGCATTCTTAGCTCCAAAGAGGTAGTTGGTGCACTTGAGACCATAGTAACTATAGGTGAACATTGTAGAGAAAGCGAAGAAGAACACAATAATCATGAGCAGATAGTGACCAATGTTTGGCAAGAGCTGTCCCCATGCTCCTAAAGCTATCTCCAGCCCCTTGGGGTCGGTTTGTCCCACATAGTTGCCGGCAATGATGATGGGAATGGCGGTAAGAGTACAAATGAGACCCGAGTCGATTGCAGGCCCAAGCATCGCAATTAGTCCCTCGCGCACCGGCTCGGTGTTTTTGCTGGCACCGTGCATCATCGAGGCGGTGCCCACACCAGCCTCGTTGACATAGGCTGCACGTCGTGCCCCAATGAGCATTGTGAGCGCGAAATAGCTGAAACCTCCCAGCTCGGCATCGAAGGTGAAAGCCCCCTTGAAAATGGCTCCAAACACACCGGGAATCGATTGGTAATTGATTGCCATTATCACGAGAACCATGACGAGGTAGAGTGCCACCATGATGGGCACCATCTTCGACGCAATAGAAGCAATGCTCTTGATACCCCTGAGAATAACGGCTGCAACGATGACCACCATGATGATTCCCATGATGAGCCGCAGCATGGGAGTGTTCTCAATGCCCATGGGTGTGGTGAATACTGTGGCTACCGCTTCCACGAGCTGGTTGGCTTGCCACACGCACAAGGTGCCAACAAGTCCGAAGATGGCAAACGCCTTGGCAAGCGGTTTCCATTTCTCGCCGAGACCTTTTGTGATAATGTACATGGGTCCGCCTTGAACTTCCCCGGCACTATCGGTGCCTTTGTACATGATAGCGAGCGTACCCTCAAAGAATTTAGTTGTCATTCCCACCAGGGCACTCACCCACATCCAGAAGATAACGCCTGGATTGCCATTTCCCATAGTCAGTGCTACAGCCACGCCGGCGATGTTGCCCATGCCCACAGTAGCTGCAATGGCACTCATCAGCGCCTGAAACGAGCTGATTTGTCCAGTTTGCTTGCCAGAGTCGGAAGCTTGTTTCTGCCGCAGTACTTTTATAGCTTGTGGCAGCCTCCTTATCGAAATAGCTCCTGAATAGATAAACAGGAAGAGACCTCCGCCAATTAGTAAAATAAACTCAGGATACTCGCACAAGGCATTGGCAGTGGCAATAATTGCTTCGCCTATTTTATTAAGTATGTCACTCATAATTATAATGTGAAAAGTCTAAAAGTCCTTTAGTTGGGTTATCAAAAAGAAAAAATTACATCTTAGGTTAATATATAGTTCCACCGTTAGAATTTTGTGCTGGCACCACCGCCGCCAAAATCGCCTCCACCATATCCATATTTATATGGTTTAGGCTGATTGGCATTGGATGCGCCGGGCTTGTTGTCGCCGTTGTTGTCGTTTTTCTCTTCCTCAATGGTTTCTTCAACTTCTTCCTGCTCTTGTTCCTCACTGGTTGCTTCGGGCTCTTCTTGCTTGCTCGAGAGCTGGTTGGGTTGGGGTTGCCCGGTAGCGATGCCGGCAGGCTTGTTGCGCTTGCGCAGGAACATTAATAGCGCAATCGCTCCAATTGCTAAAGCAATAAACAGCCAACCGTTGCCTCCACCGCTTTTCTTGGCTCTCTCGGCAGGGTTGCCGGCGAGGGCTTGTGCTTGCTCATAATCGTTAAGAACCACAGGCACTATCTCGTCGATAGCGGCTTTTATGCCACCGGCATAGTCTCCATCCTTGAAGTGTGGAATCATGTACTCGGTTTGCAGTCGTTTACAGAACACGTCGGGCAGAGCCCCCTCGAGTCCATATCCCGTCGCAAAGCCAATTTCTCCCGCGCCCTTGTCGTTGTGGGGCTTTACAACCATTACAAAACCATTGTTCAGGCTCTTGCCTCCAATGCCCCATTTCTTGCCGAGTTCGGTGGCAAACTCTTTTCCGTCCAGCCCTCCCATATCATCGACAGTGACAACCACGATTTGGTTTTGAGTCTTTTTTGATAGACTGTCGAGTTGTGCATTGAGGGCAGTGGTCAACGAGTCGTTGTTGATAATGCGAGCCAAGTCAACTACAGGAGCCGACTGAGCCGGTTTTTCGGGCACTTGCGCCAGAGTTATGCCCCACATCATGCAGATGAGGACGCTTAAAGCGATTTTGTAGTAGAATTTCATTTTATCGTTTATGGATTATTGTTTATGGTTAGTTAAAGCAAGTGACGACAAATGCCACGCTGATGCCGAGATTACCAGCTACCGCCACCACCGCCGCCGCCGAAGCTACCGCCGCCGAAGCCTCCCCAGCCGCCTCCGCCACCGCCGAAGCCACCACCGCCCCAGCTGCCACTTGAGCGCCCCGAGCCAAACGAGCCTGGGAAGATAATAGGACCGCCGGTGTAGGTTCGGGTGTTGTTGCCATTGCCGTTGTTGCCTTTACTGCTAGCAACCACAAAAACAAAGCACAATATAGCCAGAAGGACTATCATTGCGAGAACAGCATCGGCAGCATCGTCGTTGACATATTCTTCGGTGTTGAAATCTCCTTGTAATGCTGGTTTGATGATTTCAAGAGCCGCCCATATTCCGCCTGCATAGTCGTTCTCCTTGAAGTGAGGTATCATTTCCTCGTCGACAATCTTGGAGCATAGCAGGTCGGGCAAAGGCCCCTCGGCGCCATATCCTGTAGTGATGAAGGCACGCCCCTTGCCCATAGCGTCATCGCCAGTTTTGGGCTTGATAAGTATTACAACGCCATTATCCGAACCCTTGTGGCCAACACCCCATTTCTGGCCCACTTCCTGTCCAAACTCTGCCATCGACATGCCATCGAGCATCTCGTTGGTGACAGTCATTACCACAATCTGGTTGCTGGTGTGGCGGGAGAACGCTTCCAGCGAGTCCTCAAGAACCTGCTTTTGATAACTGTCGATAATGTTGGCGTAGTCCCACAACAGCAGTTTCTGTGTGGGCTTGTCGGGCACTGCGGCACTGAGGCTCATCAATGAGCCAAGCAAGAGCAGAGTTGCCAAGAAAAAGTTGCGGCTGTTAAGCATTGTTGTTTCTGTTATTTGTTGGTGAGAATCTCTTTAATCTTGTCAAGGGCATCACTTATGCCCTCGCCATACTTGTTCTCTTTAAACTTTGGGAGCATTGTCTTGTCGATGATGCTCTTGCAGATGGAGTCGGTGAGAATCTTCTGCATGCCGGTTCCTGTGGCTATGGTAGCCTCGCCTTTTCCCTCGGGGGTATCGCCGGTTTTAGGCTTGACGAGAATGGTGATGCCGTCGTTGGTATCTTTGCGCCCCACGCCCCACTTGTTGGCGAGACTGGTAGCGAAGTCTATGGCTTTTTTGCCTTCTAAGTCGTTGACGGTGACAATAGCCACTTGAGCAAGCTTGAGGCTGTCGAGCACGTTGGTCTTATCGAGAAGGGCTTTAATGTCTTGCTCATTAAGTATGCCGGCGATGTCTACCACTTGTGAAGCTGGATTCTCGAGCAACTCTTGTTGAGAAACTGTGGCGGTGTCGACACTCTGTTGGTTTTGGTCGGCATTCTTGCATGCTGGCAATGCCACCATTAGGAGCATTGCCAGAGCAAGGATAATATTTAGTTTATTCTTCATAAGAAATCTCGTTGCTGAGTTCGTTTTCATCATCATCCTCGATGGGGAAGAAATCTTTCAGTTTCTCGCCCACGCTGGCGATAACCTTGCAGAGCCCCGTTGCGGGGTCGTTTTGCTTGAGATGCATGAGTAACGTGTCTTTCTCACCCTCCCAATAGCCCTCGGGAACTACGGCATTGATGCCGGCATCGCCAAGGATTGCGAACTTGCGACTCTCAAAAGCCATATAGATGAGCACGGCATTGCGATGCCTTGTCTTGTACATCTTCAGGTGGTCGAAAGTCTTGATGGCGGCTTTCATGACGTCGTCGCCGCACTTGGGGGTGAGATGAACGCGAATTTCGCCCGATGTCATCTTCTCGGCATCGCCAATGGCATCCACTACGCGTCGCTGGTCGGGTATGCTAATGAATTGGTCGAGTTGCATAGTTTTTTAGTTTAGAGGGAAGGGGGGAGAGGGGAGAGGAGAGAGTGGAGAGAATCTTTCCCTCAGGGTATAATCTATTTATGCACTTATTTAGTCATTGAGCATGTTGTCGAGGTCGGGAGCCTTGTCGGCACCTTCCTGTGCTGCGAAGTAAGGACGCTCGTTGAAGCCGAATACTTTAGCAAGAATGTTCTTTGGGAACTTGCGAATGTTGGTGTTGTACACTTTTGCAGTCTCGTTGAATTTCTTGCGCTCGGTGGCTACGCGGTTCTCGGTGCCTTCGAGCTGAACCTGCAGGTTTTCGAAGAGCTTGTCGGCCTTGAGCTCGGGATAAGCCTCATGCACAACGTTGATTGCCAGACGCGCCTGCTCCAACATCTTGTCTTGAGCAGCGGCATAGGCCTGCATCGACTGAGCGTTGTTGGGATCCATCTTAATGCTTGCCAGCGAGTCGGCGGTAGCTGCAACAGCTTGCATCTGCTGATCGGCTTGCTGCCCAACGTTGGTGCGTGCACGTGCGTTGGTAACGCCTTGGAAAGTTTCATTCTCATGTTTGGCATATTTCTTGGCACTTGCGGCAACGTTCTTGATGAGGTCGATGCGTCGCTGGTACTGGTTCTCAACCTGCGACCATGCGGTCTTAACTTCCTCTTCCTGAGTTACCAGGCCATTGTAACCAGAGTAGGCCCACATGGCGAGTGCAGCGACAATAGCGATGAGCGCACATCCCATTTTACCCATACCAAAGCATCCCTTGGCAGCACCACCAGCCGAGAGATTGTTAACTGGATTCACGTTGTTAACGTTAGGATTGTTTGTTGTGTTTTGATCCATAGTTTTTATGTATTAAAATGTGATTAAATTAATTTTTTTGTAAAAGTAATGTTTTTTGTTGAGATAATCGCAATAAATGTGCCAATTTTTTTTTCAAAATGATAACGAAAACGAGTGTGGCTTGTAGAATAGGGATAATAGAGAATGATTTAGACTGGCAAAATGAATAGAAGAACGGTTGTGTTGCTACTGCGTCGATTGTTAAAATAGGTAATATTGTTGCATTGCTGGTTAAAATCCCCACTTTTTTGGTTCTTTTGGACATTTGGCGAGTTATTATTGTTTACTTTTGCAGTGTTTTTAAAAATATTGAAAAATAGGTAATAAAATAAAAAGAGTAATAAAATGAAGAAAATCAATCTTTTAGTGTTAGTTTCAGTTGTGTCGATAATTGCCAACGCAGGTGGTTTGTTGCACAACACCAATCAGCACATAGCTTTCCAGCGCATGATGGCGCGAGGTGCGAGCCACGAAATAGATGCAGTGTATACCAACCCTGCAGGATTAGCATTTATGGCCCATGATGGGTGGACATTGTCGCTCAACATACAGAGTGCCTACCAAACCCGCAACATTGATGCAACCGTGATGACCCCGGCAGGGATGGGTCTGTTCCCCAATGACACCTACAACAAAAAGTATAAAGGCAATGCTGCTGCCCCTATCCTCCCTTCGGCTTATGCCGTTTACAAGACACCCAAGTGGGCGATTTCGGGATTTGTAGGCGTCGTGGGTGGCGGTGGCAAGTGTACCTTTGACGAAGGTTTGCCCCTCTTTGATGCGGCAGTGATGGCTGGGCTCTATCAGCAGTCGGCGCAGTTGTTGCAGCAGTACCCAATGGTGGCTCCGGTGTTTGGCGGTCCCATCACCCCCAGCCAGTACTTTATTGACGGCTACATGCGAGGCAGGCAATACATCTTTGGCGGTCAACTGGGTTTCACTTATAAGTTTAACGAGCACATCTCAGGATATGCCGGTTTCCGCGCCAACTATTTCAGTGGAAACTACACCGGTCATGTCAATGCTACAGCCGGAGAGGCACTTGCCACCAAGATGCAGCAAGTGGCAGCCGTTGCCGGTCCTGCCAATCCCGCGTTGGCACAGATGCTCGTTGGGATGAGCGGAGAGAACGGATTGGCTCATATAGCCATCGACTGCACCCAGACAGGCTGGGGGCTCACTCCAATCCTGGGCGTTGATTTTGAGTGGCGTGGCTTGACACTTGCAGCAAAATATGAGTTCAAGACCAATCTTAACATAGAGAATGATACCAAAACCCTTGAGGCACCCGTGGCATTTGAGAGTTCGCTTGAACCCTACAAGCATGGCGTCAACACCCCAAGCGACATGCCCAGCGTGCTCTATGTTGCAGCCGGCTATGAGTTTATACCCAACAAGTTGCGAGGCACAATAGAGTATCACTACTATGACGACAAGCATGCCGACATGGCTGGTGGCAAGAACAAGGAGCTAAAGCACGGCACCCATGAATTCCTTGCCGGCGTAGAGTGGGATATCAACAAGACCTTTACCGTTAGTGCCGGAGCGCAGCGTACCGACTATGGTCTGAGCGACAAATATCAGAGTAACACCTCGTTCTCTTGCGACAGCTATTCAATAGGATTTGGTGGAGCCATCAATGTTAGTCCCAAGGTGAAAATCAACGTGGGTTATTTCTGGACCAAGTACAGCGACTACAAGAAAGAAATGCCAGCCGAGGCCGGCGGTTACAATGGAGTGTCGCCCATGTTGCCAGGAACCGACGTTTACAGCCGCACCAATAAGGTGTTTGGCGTTGGATTGGATTATAAGTTTTAATATATAAAGTCTTAGTTAAGAAACAAAAGGCCGCCTTCGGGCGGCTTTTTTGCATAAGGTAATATTTGCTTCAGTATTACAAGGTTATAATAATAGTTAATATATCGGTTTTAGTGGTAGGATTCTTGAAGAAATTTTCATTTTTGAAATAAATAATGTAATTTTGCGTGCTTTTTGCAGGTGTTTTTACAATTGAAAACTAACAATAAACCAAGATAAAAAATTATTTCTTAACTTCTTAACCCAATTATTTTTATGGCAAAGAACCGACTATCTGTTTTGCTAATGCTCATCATGAGTGCTGTATTGCTTGCGCAAGCTGCTCCAGTAACTCAAGAGCAGGCAAAACAAGAAGCCACCAGATTCTTGCTTAACAAGCAAAAGACTAACGGCAATCTCAAGTTTGCCGCAAGTGGTAATAAACAGTTAAAGGAAGCCGGCACAAGCGAGGCAGCCTATTATGTTTTCAACATTGGCGCCAATGAAGGATTTGTGATAGTGTCGGCCGACGACCGCACTAACCCCATCCTGGGCTACAGCGACGAAGGCTGCTTTGATGAAGCCAAAGTTCCTGCCAACATGAAGGCATGGCTTGAAGGCTATGCTCAGCAGATTGCGATGCTCGACAAGATTCCCGCCGACAAGATGGCACAGTCGATTGCCGCTCCCAGAACCCGGAATGTGGTTGACACCCGCAACTCCATCGCCCCCATGATCACTACCAAGTGGGACCAGGCCCGGCCTTACTGGAACAAGTGTCCACAGTTCATGGTATCGGATAATGAGGCCGACGGCTATGAGCTCGCCTACACCGGCTGCGTGGCAACCTCGATGGCTCAAATCATGAACTATCACAAGCACCCTGCGCAGACTACCCAGGTGATTCCCAGCTATACCTACACATATTATAATTCTTATTCGGAAGAGTATGGCACAGTAACTACCGATCCCCTTGATGTGGTGACATTTGACTGGGAACACATGAAGGACAGCTACAATGGCAGCGAAGATGAGGTTTATACCGATGCCGTGGCAACGCTGATGCTATATGCCGGCAGTGCCGCCGAAATGAAATATAACACAACCGCATCGAGTACAAGTGATCCCAAAATACCCAAGGCATTCCACAATTATCTTGATTACAACGCACAGCTTGTTTATCGCAGCGACTATGACCTGGATTCGTGGACCGAGATGGTTTACCAGGAGCTGAAAGCCGGCCGCCCCATGATTTATAACGGCCGTGCCGGCAGTGGTGGCGGTCACTCGTTTGTGTGCGACGGCTATGAATGTGGCGACTATTACCACATCAATTGGGGCTGGGGAGGTTTAGGCAACGGTTACTTCCAGCTGTCAATACTTAATCCTTATGCCGCAGGAATCGGTGCTTCGACCAGTGCCGAGGGTTACAATATTGACCAGACAGCCATTATAGGCATCAAGCCCGGCTACACAGGCCAACCCGAAGTGTATCATGCACTCACGGTTTATAACATGTATTCAGAAGGCGGTAGCTCGGAATATGGCTTTGACCGTGTTGAAAGCGGTCAATATAAAGGCTATTTCTCGCTTTACAAGCGTCGCTATATTAAGGTTACAGCCGAAGACCACATTGATGACGGAACAAGATACAAGCGCGGCATAGCTCTCTATGACAGCAATGACAATTTCCTGGAGTTGATAGCCGAGACCGTTTACTACTCAAGCACGTTGTCGATTACCGACAGCTGGCCCGATTCACAAAGCAGCACTTATTATTACTTTGGCAAGAATATTGGCAACGGCACTTATAAGATAAAACCCGTGTGCCAAGTTGAGAACACCAGCGACTGGATTCCAATGCTTGAAAGCGACAGGTATTATGTAGCAATGATAGTAAACGGTGACAATGCCCGCTTTGAGAACCATCCGCTTAATGACCTGACTGCAACAAAATTTGAGTTTGAGGGAGATCACAGGGTTGGCTCGGCCGAGCGCTGCAATGTTACAATCCAGAACAACAGTGATGATCGCTTCTCAGGACGCATCTATCTGTATGTGAGCGGCGAGCAGCTTGATGAGTATAGTGAGTACACGACAGTAGTCGAGGCTGAGGTTGCTGCTCATGGCACTAATGTAGTGACATTCAACTTCACACCCCAGACTGCGGGAACAAAGAGTGCCCAGCTGTCGCTATATGATAATTCAATGAGTGGCGGCAAGCTTCCCGGCAGCGGTTCGGTAACCATTGCTGCTGCAGGTGAGACCGTTCCCATGAATCTTAACGTTGTGATTGCCGCCGAGAACGCGGTAGACGGCGTCATCTATGACACACACGCCCGTTTCAAGGTAGACGTTACCAACAATGCCGACGGCGAGTATAACCGCTACTTGCTTGCACCGTTGTTCATCGTTGAGGATGGAAAAGGCACAATGATTACCTATCAGCAAACCACACTTCGCATTCCTGCCCACGAGACCGTTACGCTGTATTATGACTTCGACAATCTCGCCTATGGCTCGACCTATGCCCTTAACATATATGGCCGCAACGAGGAAGAAAAAACCGTAAACCTTGTTCAGCCGGGACAATCTGTTTTCTACCAGATAAAACGTGGCCTTGTGACCTGGGACGGCACAAGCATGGTTGGCAACAGTGGACCTGCCAGTGGTGACATCACTATCCCAGGCAATGCACTGTCGGCTCGCCTTGAAGGTCTTGAGATTACCAGCGTTACCCCAAGCGGCAATCCCAATACCATCTATTTCATTGGTGACGGCGAGGCAGTTCCCGCAGGACTTGAGGGCCTGAACGTGGTAAAGGGCAGCGTTGCCGAGAATATTGTTCTGAAAGACGGTTATGGCTATTTCATTCCGCAGAGCTTCACCGCTCAGAACATCAGCTACGAGCGCACCTTCACCAAGGCTCGCAATGCCAATGTTGCCGAGAACTGGAGCACCATCGTGCTGCCTTTCACTCCCTCAGCAGTGAGCAGCAGCGACATGTGGGTAGAGCGCTTCGCTCAAGAAGCCGACGGCGAGGTAGTTTTCAGCGAAGTTGAGAACATCGATGCCAACGTGCCTTACATTATCGCTGCCAAGAAAACCGCCAATCTCGTAACTCCCGTCACTTGGAGCGCAAACAACGTGCTGCTCAAGGCTGAGCCTATTGCCTATATCAGCGGTGAGACTTATTTGATGGCAGGCACATTTGTAGTCCAGAATCTTGAAGGCATCTATAATGTTGACAATGCCGGAGCAGTAGCCAAGTGGGCCGAGGGTGCACAGGCAGTAGAGCCATTCCGCGCCTATTTCAAGGAGCTTGCCGCCCATGAAGAGCATGCCGACATCAAGCTTCCAGGAGAGGAACAGCAAGGCATCTATGGTGACGTGAATGGTGACGGCTTTGTTACCAGCGCCGACGTTACAGCAATCTATGACGTAATGTTGGGCACCGACTTCACCTTTGAAGCAACTGCCGACGTGAACGGTGACGGCTTTGTTACCAGTGCCGACGTTACAGCAGTCTACGACATCCTTTTAGGAGAAAACTAACAAGAGTGTGACATAATATAGATAAAGGCTCGCCTGATGATGAGGCGAGCCTTAATTGTTACTTTAGGAATGTGAGCCTTGTGGCCGACTTAGTCTTTTAAGATAAGCATTGCATCGCCATAGGCTCCAAATTGGTATTTCTCCTCAATAGCTACCTTGTAAGCATTCATGACGGTTTCATATCCACCGAACGCGCAAGTGAGCATAAGCATTATCGAGAAAGGCAAGTGGAAGTTGGTTACCAAAGCGTCGGATGTGGTGAAGTCGTAAGGAGGGAAAATGAACTTGTTGGTCCATCCGTCGAAAGGCTTGATATTACCGTTCATGCTCACCGAACTTTCCATTGCACGAAGAGTTGACACACCAATGGCACACACCTTGTGACCATTTTCGCGTCGAGAATTTACCCGTTCAGTTACATCTTCGGGAATAATCATCTGCTCGCTGTCCATGCGGTGCTTAGTGAGGTCTTCCACGTCAATGTTTCGGAAACATCCAAGCCCCAGGTGAACGGTGATATACTCGTCTTTAATGCCCTTGATTTCCATGCGCTTGAGGAGTTCTCGGCTGAAGTGCAGGCTTGCAGCCGGTGCAACAACCGCTCCCTCATTGCGAGCAAAGATGGTTTGATATCGCTCTTCGTCCTCAGGCTCCACCTCACGCTTGATGTAGTAGGGTAGAGGGGTGTGTCCCAGAGCATAAAGGTTGCGCTTGAACTCGTCGTGGTCGCCGTCGTAGAGGAATCTCAGAGTTCTTCCCCTTGAAGTGGTGTTGTCGATAACTTCGGCTACCATTCCCTCGTCGAGTCCGAAATATAACTTATTGCCAATGCGGATTTTGCGTGCCGGCTCAACAAGCACGTCCCAAAGCTTGTGCTCCTCGTTGAGTTCGCGCAGCAGGAAAACCTCGATTTGTGCTCCAGTCTTCTCCTTGTTGCCGTTGAGCTTAGCAGGGAAGACCTTGGTATCATTAAAGATGAAAGAGTCTTGATCATCAAAGTAATGGATGATGTCTTTGAAAGTGCGGTGCTCAATATCTCCCGATTTGCTGTGAAGAATCATAAGTTTGGATTCGTCACGATTCTTGGCTGGATGAAGGGCGATAAGCTCATTGGGCATGCCGTTGTCAAATTCAGAAAGTTTCATAAAAGATAGAAATTATAGTTTTTAGTAATCTGTAATCAGTTCTTAGTTGTTAGTTTACTTGAATAAGAGTTGAATGCCATTTATAGCTGAGACTGGCGTGGTTGCTTGGCTCGTTGTTGAGCCTCGCGCTGTGCTTTGAGTTCACGGGCTCTTGCGCGATTAATTTCGCGCTCCCGCTCAAGGCGTTCCTGCTCGGCTCGGTCGGGCGATACCATATCTTCGGTTTCGAGCCTTGCCAGCAGTGCCTCGACAGTCTCGCACTGGTCGACGGTGATGTCGCCCACCCGCGTGCGTCGCAGGGCGGTGAGATGTGCTCCGCTACCCAAAGCCACGCCAATGTCGCGTGCAAGAGCCCTTATGTAGGTTCCCTTACTGCACACGACCCTGATAACCATGGTGGGCTCTTGGGGGAAACCACATTCCATAAGTTCAATTTCGTCGATGATGAGAGTCTTCGCGCTGATTTCCACCTCACGTCCCTTGCGTGCGAGTTTGTAGGCTGGTTTGCCGTCAATCTTACATGCCGAGAAAGCCGGTGGCACCTGCTTTATGGTACCCGTAAACTGGTCCTGCAGAGTGGTCTCAACCATCTCGCGCGTGATATGTTGCCAGGGATAAGTGGCATCGACTGGGGTTTCAAGGTCGAACGAAGGGGTTGTCTCGCCAAGGCGAATGTGGGCGATGTATTCCTTTATACCCGCCTGCAGCTGCTCGATGCGCTTGGTGGCGCGACCCGTGCAAATGGTGAGAACGCCAGTTGCAAGAGGGTCGAGCGTGCCTGCGTGCCCCACTCGCAAGCTCTTGATGTCGAGTCGCTTACGAAGCCTCGCGCGCACTTTCTTGACGACCTCAAACGATGTCCATTTCAATGGCTTGTCGATGTAGAATATTTCGCCTTCTATTGGATTCAAGTGGGTAAGTTTTGAAATAAAGGAAATAAAGGAATAAAAGGAATCAAATGAATCGCATGAATCACATGAATCGCATGAATCACTTTAGAGCAGTGAGCAGATTATCGTGGCAATACCTGCAATGGCACAATAGATGCCAAAGTAGATGAGCTTGCCTCGCTTGACGATGTTGATCATCCACTTGCAGGCAAAGCATCCCGAGATGAAAGCGGCAAGAAATCCAACCACGAGAGGTAAAGTGGTGATGTTTCCAAAAACGTCTTCACCCTTGAACATCTTCATGGTGTCGAGCAGAGCCTCGCCCAGGATGGGTGGAATTACCATGAGGAAAGAGAATTGCGCGAGCGATTCTTTTTTGTTGCCCAACAGCAGACCAGTGGCGATGGTGCTTCCCGAGCGTGAAAGTCCCGGCATCACGGCACATGCCTGTGCCACACCAATTATTAACGCATCGCGCCACGAGATGTTTTGCTTGATGCGTGGCTTGGCAAAATAAGAGAAAGTGAGCAGAGATGCGGTGACGAGCAACATGATGCCGACGATGAGCAGTCCCGAGCCAAAAACCTCTTCGACATAATCCTTAAAGAAAAATCCCACGATACCCACCGGTATCATCGAGATTAGAATGTTGATGAAATATTTAGTCTCATCGTTCATCTTAAACTTGAAAATGCCGCGCACAATCCAGTCGATTTCGCTCCACAGGATAACGAGGGTGCTGAGCACTGTTGCAATGTGCACCAGCACTGTGAACATGAGGTTGTCGCTGTCTTGCAGTCCAAAGAGGTGAGAGCCAATAGCTAAGTGTCCGCTGCTGCTCACGGGCAGATATTCGGTGAGACCTTGTATGATACCTAAAATTAATGCTTGAAACCAGTCCATTTTATTAATTTAGAATGCATAATGCACAAAGCACAATGCATAAAATTATTTATGTGTGCTTGATGTCGTTGTTTACTCTTGTGTGGCAGTGTTTTTCTTGCCTCGGAAGATTATAGCAGGAACCATGAGGATGAAACCGAGGAAGGTTATGAAAGGAGCTACTACGGTGCGTGTGTTGCTGAACACGTCGTTGTTGAAGGTTGAGCCCTCGTTGCTGCTGCCGCTCATAAGGAAGAATCCCAAAGCGATAAGAATAATGCACGCAGCAATCATTATATAATTAATCTTGCCCAGTGGCATACTCTCTTTTTGGTTGTTGGCCGGTTTAGCGGCTTCGTTTTTTTTAGTCAGTTGAGCCATATAATAATATTTAATAATGTGTATTTCGGTACAAAAATACAATATCAATGAGCGTTTGTCAATAGTTTTTTTGTATTTTTTAGAAAATGTAGCCTGTTTTGAGCCGTTTTTATCGCATGTATTGAATTATGAGATAGGCGAGTAGGAGAATGAAAATAATTACTCCACAGCCAGGCAGCGAACATGAACAGCTGCGTGTGCGCGGTGCGTCGGGGTTGTCGGCACCGTTTTGAGCAGTGTTGGCGGGCTGTTGCGCATTGGGGTCGTAACGCTGGCTTCGAGTCATCACTCCCGGCAAACCGGTGTTGTGGTCGATGAGAATCTTGCGCGGATGCATTCCGTCGAACGGTGCCACCACTTTGTTGTCTTCGAGTTGCTGCATGAGAGTCTCGGCGCGTTCCTTGGAGATGTCGAAAAAACGCTGCAGCATGGGCAGAGTGATGGCGTTGCAAGTCTTGATGTATTCAACCGCTGCACTGTAAAGAGGGTCAAGATTCTCAAGGTTGTCGTGAATTTCATAGTATTTGTCGCCCTTGAACTCCGGCGGTTGTTCAACGTAGGGTTTCAGGTCCTCGATAGGAGCCTTTTCGGTGGGAATATAGGCTATCCCGTCAACGATTTTGAGCGTCGACATGCAGTTTGGGCAGGTGATGGTGTGGTTTAGCTTGGCGAGTTCCTCCTCGCTCTGAACAGTGCGGAATCCACACTTGGGACATTCTATTTTCATTTTAGTGTAGGATGGAGTGCAAAGTCGTTTTTATTCAAGGTTAATTCCCATGACAATGTAGGTGATAAAGAAAATCGCAACGGTGATGATAGTAATGGTGAGGCATCCTCCAATAGTGTAGATGCTGAATTTCGATTTGTCGGTGTTGCTTGGCTTGACTCGTCGAGTCGATAATGGTTTTCGGGTAGCCATGGGTCGTTGAGAGTTAGTATTATAATAATGTGATTGCTGTCTTTGGTAGGGAGGAGGGGGAGTTGCCGGCTGTGCCTTGGGTTGTGGCTGATACCTTGGCGGCGCAACTTTTACAAAGTTTCCACACTTTGGACAGAAGTTAGCCCCTTCTTTGAGAAAAGCCCCGCATCGCTTGCAATATCTAATCACATCGTCGACGTGTTGTGGCTGTGTTGCGGGTTGTGTGGTGGGTGCCTGCGGCGTTATTTCCTTTTTCTCAATGGCGGGTGGAACTTCCTTGGTGTAACTTACTTGCTCTTGTTCAGTGCCAGCGGGTTCTGCAGGCTGGTTTTCCTGTTTTTCGTGTTGTGCGTCGAACTCGGCTATTGTGGGTTCTTTGTGACTGTTGATGTCGAAACTTATTGACGCAAGGCACTGTGGGCACACGAGTTGTCCATTCAAATTCTCGATTTCCTGTATCGAGACGTCGATATGTTTCCCACACTCGGGACAGAACAGATGCAAGGGAGTTAGGAGTTTTTAGTTATCAGTTATCAGTTTTTAGTTATCTGTTGTCAGTTTTTCGGTTCTTGGTCTTTAGCTTATTCAAGACCGGTGAAGGGCGAGTGGCTAAAAACCAAGAACCAAAGAATCGATAGAGTTTTGTTTACTCGTAGTGGATGATGGCTTTAACCACGATGTGCCACTTGCCATTCTCGAGTTGAGCACGTCCGGCGCGGTCGGTCACGATGCGTGACTTGCCGGCACTTGACTGGATGTTGTTGCCCGAGCAGGCACGGGTTAGGGTGTCGCCTGGCATGAGCAGTGCAAGCTTGTGTACGTCGGACTTGTTGATGACGGTGAACGAACCGCTCTTGCCATCCATAGTGGTGAGCTCGAAGATAGAATTTCCTGGCTCATACTGTGATGATGAGCGAGAGAAGTTGTCGGCCTCGTCGGGCTTTGCCATGAAGAGGATGCGTGGCTCGCCAAGAACGGTAGCCTTAGGCTCTTCACGCTTGGGGGCTTCAACTTTCTTCTCTACTTTAGGCTCTTGGCGCTTGGGCTCTTCACGCTTAGGCTCGTGCTTGGGCTCTGGACGCTTGTTCTCGTTCTTGGGAGCAGGCTTCTCGTCAAACTCAATCTTCTTGGTTTGAGCAAGTCCATCGGTCTCGTTGAGCTTGTGGGTGTGCTTTACCTGCCTGTTGCCCTCCTCAACCTTGCCGCTCTTAATGATGCCACGCAGCTTGTCGATTTGCTTTTGCATGTTGGCAATGTCATCGTTGAGGTCGCGAGCGATAGCCTGATTCTCGTTGCGTGCCTGCATGGCGAGGAATGTGCCAATTGCACCAGCCGCCAGGCCAAGGATAGTGAGCAGGTAGAGCCATCCGTGACCGCCGTGTGAGCCTTCGCTTTCCTCTTTTTTCTCAGCATTTTGCTCTTGGTTGGCTGTGGAGTCGTTGGTGGTTACGGTAGTTGCCGCATTGACAGCAGCTGCCGGTGCGGGCTCTCCTGCAGGGGTTGCTCCCACCTCATCGCCGGTGTGAGTGGCGTTGTATTTCTCCACGTCGCGTCGTACACCACCTTTAAGCACAGCGCCTTTTTCATATTCGGCAGCGATGGTCGATAACAATTTCTCCATGTCGCCGGTCTCGTTCTCATGAGCCTTTAGCTTGTCGTAGTAGGTGACCCACTTGGCCTTGCTGCCATAGAGCACCCTGAGGTCGTCGAGCGAGTAGTTCTCGTTGGTGCGTGCAATCACTTTCTCTTCGGTTTGAGCAAAACCGAGGTCGGTAGCAATCCATTGTGCCCCCACTGCAAGACCATGTTTCCACTGTCCTTGCGATAAAGGTTTAGCACCATCTTGGGCCTTGAGCCCCATTGTGGTCATGCTTGCCATGACACACACAAGAAGTAAAAGAATTTTTTTCATTTCGATAATTGATGTTTTGTGTTGTTATTGTTGTTTTTTATTATTTTGTCAATAAGTTGTTTTTACACTGTGCGTGAAATTACTTCGTTGCACAGGTTTTTCAACAGGTTGTGGCGGATGATGCCGATGATGGGGTAGAAGAATGGCACATCCTCGATGTTCTCGTCGCCCTCATAGCGTCCCTTGAGGTAGCTGCTGATGCCTGCAGTGAGGTAGTTGCCAATGTCGTCACTGAGCACGCTGGTGAAAATCTTGAACACCTTGTTGTCGATTCCGAACTCATCCTTGGTGACGTTGTCGCACAGGTCGATGAAGAATTGGTTGAACTTTTCGACCTGTGCTATGAGCCGGTCGCGCGTTTCGATGTCGTAGACACTCTTGATTGTCAAAGGCTTGTCGTCGAGCATTGAGTAGCAGTACTTCATGGCATTGACATTGCGTGGCGTGAGCTGTCGCACGTCGACGTTGCCGTCCATGCGCAGGCTCTCGAGCCTGATGCCACCTCGGCAGGTGATTTGCTTGGGGCTCTTGTGCTCAATTTTGATTGAGAAACGCTCGGTGTATTGTTTCTCAAATACACGCTCGAGAATGAGCTGAGTGAACTCAATCACCTGTTCCTTGCTTCCCAGGATGTTGAGAATCTTAGAGCCGGTGCCGCTAAAGTAAATCTGCTTGGGCATCTCATAGTTGCGCGCCTTCATCGACTGAGCGATGTAGTAGATGATGGCGGCATAGAAGTACATGAAGATGAGCTTGCGCTGCGAGTCGTTGCGCAAGAGAGTGTTGTAGCTGTAAATGTTGCGGTCAACCTCACGGAGTTCACGCAGCTGCTCCACATTCTCGATTGAGAAGAGGAAAGCGTTGACATCCTGCGAGCGCTTGCGCTTGAGCACATCCTGGAGGATGCTGTTGAGGTAGCCTATATCACTGTTCTTGGAAATGAGCCTCTTGAAGTACTCGCCATAGTGGCGGATGAGCGGGTTGTTGTCGGCATCGCGCTCGGTGAAAGCATCGCCAAAGATGGCATCGCCGGCAAAACGGAATGACGAGATAGCCACCGGCTCGGTGTCGAGGCGGTTTTCGGTGGGCTGATAGATAACGGTGTCGGTAGTGCCACCGCCAATGTCGATAGAGACAAAGCTGCCGCCGCTCACGTCGTCGCCTCGGTAGAAATAGGCAGGAGCGATGCTCTCGGGATAAGCGTGCAGGTTGCTGGTGTCGTTGCCGAAATAGGTGTGGTAGAGCTCGTTCCAAGTGTCGTCGAGCTTGCGGCGGTCACTGCCTCCCATGCTCACGGGGAAGAAGTAGACGATGCTCGTGCGGCTCAGGTCTCCGTTCTCGAGCAGCACCTTGGCCTTGATGAGGAGCACCAGTTCACGCAGGAACTCCCGCGAGAGCGTGATGTCGCCCATCCACTTGAGGTTGGTGGTGATGTCGTAGCCGTCGAAATATTGCCGTTCGTAAAGGAATGGAATGTTGATGTCGGCAAAGAGCTTGTGCCCGCCGGTGCTGATGGCGTTGCGCGCCAAGGCACTTCGCAACGGGAATCCATAGACGTTGTCGATGTCGCTGGGCAGGAATTCCACGCGCTGCAGCTGGTCGGCAAAGAGGAGAGTGCCACGCTTCAAGAGCGATGCAATGAGCACCTGATTTTCTCCGTGCGAGAACTCGAGGTCGCGCGCGTCCTGTCCGCGCTCGCTCCACTCGACATGGCTGTTGGTGGTGCCAAAGTCGACGGCAAAGATGAGTTCCTTGCTGCTTGCCACATAGGGTTTCCACATTGGCACGATGTAGCCAGTGAACTCACCCGCCGGTGTTGTTATCACCGCCTGAATCATGTCGAAAGAGCCTTCTATGTCGTAGTAGGTAGTGCTGTAAGAGCTTTGTGTGCGCACCTTGCCGCTGCATTTCATGTTGTCGTTGTTAAGCCCGTCGTTGAAAAAGTTGAGCTGGGCGTTGCCACTGTCAATCATGTGGAATAGCTGCACGGTGTAGTCGTCCTTGTAGTTGGTGCGGACAAATGGGAATATCGCTGTCGACATCACCACGTTGGTGATGATGCGCCCAGTGCCGCGTTTCTCGTCGAACTGCCACGAAGGGTCGTCGATGGGATAGTAGTTGCGGGTTAGCTCGATATATCTTTTCTTGAGTGGCACGCGCAGGGTGACGTTGACCGAGCCGTCGATGAGCTCTTCCATTTCAAGCATGTTGCGGCCATGCACCTGCTTAGTGAGATCGCCGGCATTGAAATACTTGAAGAACTCCTGGGTGAGCGGCAGCAGGTAGCCGTTGTTGCTGCGCATGGCCTTGTTGGTGACATTGCCATTGAAATAGTGGTCGCTGTCGATAGGTCCGCTCAGGCGAATGAGGGTGTCCTGCAGGAAGTCGCCCGTGGTGATGAAGGGATAGATGATGCTCGTGTCGGGCAGCTTGCGCTTGTCGATGGGAATGCCTGCGGCAAAGACCTGTGTGGAGCTGTCCCACTCCTTGTCGATGTAAATGTAGTGGTCAACACTGCCGTTGAAGTTGTTGCGCAGCACCAGTGGCATTCGGCCTTCGATGTGACGTGTGGGAGCAATTACAAAGTCGCTTGTCGCCGCCGAGGTGATGATGTCGCGAGCGCGCTTGTGGTAGAATCGCGCGCCGAGCACTGTCACCTCGTCGTCGCCTACAAAGGGGTCGAATTCCAGGTCAAGCCTTTCGACCAGCCTCGGAGCGAGTTCATAGCTCAGAGCCTCGAGGTTGGGGATTACCTGTGTGAGCCGGTTGTAAAGCTCGGGCTTGTTGCTCATGATGATGTCCTTGTTCTTGATCATGTAGTCGTACACACCCTTTACTGCCGTGCGCAGTGTGGGGAATGCGTTGAAGAGCATGAACATGTAGTAGATGAAGTCGTCGTCGCGTTGCCACAGGTCGCGGGTCTCGCTGTCGAAAAGCGAGATGCCTTGCTCTACCTTAATGCCCGTGACTGGCCGCTCGGTCTCACGTGGCACTGCAATTGTGAGCGATGCAGGTGAGGTGGCTCCTATTACTTGGCTGTTCCACAGCAGTATATACCAGTCGGTGAGCAGGTTGAAGTTGTACTTTG
>CAMJZF010000039.1 GCA_946410125.1 uncultured Prevotellaceae bacterium
ATCATTTTACTGTTTCCTTGGTTGCTTTGTTATGGCAGCAGTTCGCTTTTGGCGCAGGCGTGAGCGGGTAGTGCGCAAGGCTCCGTCGCTCACCCCAAGGATGTGGGTCATCTGCTGGTCGCTCATTCCCATCTCTTGAAGGATAAGGAAGAATCTATTCCCCGGCGACAGCTTGGTATAATCTTGTTCTATCTGTAACATAAACGGCAAGTTTACCACCCTATAATAATCCACAAACTTAACTATATTGTCCTTGCTCCATGTCACTGCCGACTCACCAGCCACAATGCGCTGATAAAGCGCACGTCCCTCGCTCAGTTTCTCGGTCTGCTCCAACTGGAGCGTGTCAATCTTTTTCTGCAGCGACTTTACTTCTTTGGTCACATCCTTGCCCGAGTGTTCGAGCTGCTCAATCTGGAGCTTGTAATCATTGATGAGCACCTGGTCACGCATGATGCGTTCACGCGCCTTGTTGCGCTTGCGAATGTGATAGATAACAACTCCGGCAATCATGCTGATAAGAGCCAGCGCCACAAGCAGCGCCCACCTGATAAAGCGGTCAAGCTTGCGGTGCTCAACCTCCTTGTCATACTTCAGCTGAATTTCCTGCACCTCGGCGGTCTGCATCTGCTGCACTAAGCTATCTTTCAGTATCAGCAACTGATCGGCCGCCTCGGTAGCTCCCTCAAAATCATGTCCTTGATATTTCCTTCCATAAATAGAATTGTAAAACAGAACTTTATCCCTCAAATTGGCCCCCTGTAACGCTTTGTTCCACAGGCTATCGGCTTCTTTATGATTACCTTGAACATAATATACTTCGGCCAATCGATGAATACTGAACGGATGTGGATAGGCTGCAATAGCTCTCTCAAAGTAATGCTTGGCACTGTCTACTTTATTATTAGCCAAATAAATAGTCCCCAAATTGCCTAACGCGTATGATTGGTCTTTGGGTATCATGTTATTCAGTATCGACATGCTCAGCGCGTTGTACTTCTGCACGCTGTCCTGCTCATCTCTTTCAAGGTAAAGAACCACGAGGTGATTGCATGCGTAGGTGGTCATGTGACTGTTGCCGCTCTTTTGGGCGCATGCCAAGGTCTTGTAGGAATAGTCCATCGCCAAGTCCTTGTTGTCGGAGTAATAGTTCAGGGTGGCAAGTGCCTCGTAGGTCTGATATGCCAGCCGCAGGTCATTGACTGTCGTGGCAAGTTCCTCGGCTTTTTTAAGCCATATTGATGCCTCGTGATTGTTGTGCAAGGTCTCAGTGTAGATTTTCCCCAAGTAGAGATAGCAATAGAGCTGCATCCTACTGTCGTGCTGGCTATCATAATACTTTAAGCACTGCATCAGCAGGGAGTCGCGCGGAATTTCGAAATGGAAAGAGTCGGCTGGTACTGCACTTTGCGAGAGATCCACTTTCAGCACGTCATAATACATGCCGTCGTCATTGTTAAGCTCATCACGGTCAATTTGCTTAAAAGCACGATAGGCCGAATCTCGCTGGAACATGCTCAACAACGAGTCGACCTGCACCAGTTGCTGCTGGTGCGTGCCCTGCGAGCACGCCACAATCATGATAGCAATAGCTATAAGAATAGTATGAGAAAGACTCTTCATAAGGTACAAATTAGTGATATAATCATTGTTTAATATAGGTTGTACCTCGCCCAGCTCCAATTTTCTTGATATAACCCAAGTCAAGCAAATCTTTTAAAGTTCGTTCTATTGTTGTGATGCTAATATCAGGACATTGTGCAACAATGTCGGCTTTACTAATAGAACCAAGCTTTTTATCAAAGACTGACTTTACCCTCTCTGGTTTAGAAAATTTTGTTTTGTTCATATACTGCATGCGGTTCTCAAGTTCACGGTATGCCTTGAGAACTATGCCAAGATAATACTTAACAAATGGAAGATAATCATTATGATTATCATGCCAACCCACCGAACAAGTTTTCAGTACGTCATAATAACTTTGTTTTGTTTTTTCTATCAACATTTCAAGACTTATATACTTACCAACAATATATCCAGCACGATAGAGCAATAGCAGAGTGAGCAGGCGGCTTATTCTACCATTTCCATCATTGAACGGGTGGATGCACAGAAAGTCCAAGACATACATGGGTATAAGAATTAATGGATCATATTCACCTCGTGAAATAGCTTCATTAAAAGACCTACACAATTCATTTATTGCATCAGGAGTTTGAAAGGCTGGTACAGGAGTAAAACGAACATAATCTTTACCGTCATTACTAGTCTCAAGTATGACATTGTCGGTATTTTTGAAACTTCCACCTATTTCACTTGCGCTAAAGGCATATAGGTCACGATGCAACTGCAGGATACTATTTGATTTTATTGGTATATACTCATAACTTTCATGTATTGTTGCCAGAACCTCGCGATATCCTGCAATCTCTTGTTCCGAGCGGTTGTGTGGCTCTGATTTCTTAACAACCAACTCAACCAGTCGTTCATCACTTGTATATATGCCTTCTATCCTATTTGATGATTTAGTACTCTGTATTTTGGCTATATCAAGTAATGATGAGAGCACATTACCTTTTGACACGAGATTAAATTCTTGCTTCCCCTTAAACTCATGTAACGAGGCTATAATATTGACTACATCTGTAGTCAACAACTTTCGAGGACTCTCACTATAATCGAATTTATGCATAAAGAATCTATTAATTTGATGCAAATTTACAAAAAAATATATAATCTGCCTCATTTTAACTAAAAATGATGCAGAAAAAAACAAAATGAGGCAGTTTTTGCCATTCCCCACAAATTTTTGAGGGCAAAATCCTCCATTCCCCACAAATTTGCTACACCCTCATGTGATAGTTATAGCAGTGTCTGATAAGTCAGGTCGAAGACTTGACAATGTGCGAAACACATTGTGCCGCACAACGCGGAGCGTTGGGTAGCACTGTGTGTTAATGGCATCTAATACTGCACGTCGAAGATGTGCTGTTGTGATGTAGCTATAAAAGATTTTCCAAAATATTTGCTCTATCTTTGTAAATTTTGGTCATGACGATGTTACAAAACGCAGGTTTTAAGACTTTATTCTAATTTTGCAATATGTTGTATATTAGACGATTGCAAAGCTTACAACATGTAACATGCGCATAAAAAAACTTTGAAATATATTTGGTGGGGAAATAGATTGTTGCGAACTTTACGATACCAAAAACCAAACCGCGGAGGTTTTTGGCAACCATTGTCAAACTTTAAAACCAAATTAAAAATGAAAAAGAAATATTACCTAACAGCGACGATGTTCCTGCTCATGGCTCTCGTCATGGCTGCACAACCTGTAAACAATATCGTTGGAAACCGTTCTCAATCAAAACAAGAAACGATAGTTCAAATCGGCAAAAATGTTTATCGTAATAATCAGCTAATAACTCCTACACAGCAATCAAAAAACGTCCTAAGTGAACCAACCGATTCAGCTACTGTGCATATACAGTTTATAAAAAAGACAGAACAAACTCAATTTGATGATTTTTTTATTTACAATGCTAATTATAATAAAGAATGGTACATACCAGGGGAACAAATAGATGTTAAAATCCCAGTTGGTGTATATGATTTCTGGTCTAAAGCCTATGAGATAACAGAAAATGTAAGTAAATTAAATCATCTAAAAGAGCTTGTGTCTATTTTCTCTGACACTACCATCGTCATCGATTTTTCGGAATGTGTTAATAAATGGGAAGATGAAATTGAAATGGCTAATGGTGAACTTATGACACGAAAGATAATCAGACCAATTGACCATGAGCCGTGGCAAGAAACAGTTGTTGATGGTAATATTTTATGGGAAGCAGGATGCAGATATATTAGAAATGATGAGTTTGAATTTTCTCATACCGATGTTACCGAACACGGCTCATTAACTTCTGCTTCTAATGATGGAGTGCTTTTCAATGACATAAGCGATAGATATACTTTTACCCAAAACTATGTTACAGCGTGCACAGATGGGAATTTGTATACAAGTTGGGTTTCAGGCTATGGATTTGATTGCATGCCATTAAAGATTACAAAAGACGAATATGTGTTATATGAAGAAACAATCTGTAATACTCCTCAATCTGCCGATGTAAATGATTGGCCTGTCTATACAGAATGGTGGTTTTCTGGTGCTACAAGTGATAAAACTGTTGCTAACACTAAAATGTATAATTATAGAGATAATTTATATTTTAGTATTCAGCAATTTACTAATGGTGCCACCTGTTGGATGCCTTCGGATGAGAATGGAATAATTAAAACTTATATCCATTATCCTGAAACTAACACTCCTGTTTTTGCAGTAGAAATAAATGTCCTCGATTTGATTGACACTTCATCAGGCTCAAATGAATTTTTTACTAACACAACACCAAAATATATGCCAGTAAAGAATGGAGAATCGCTTTATCTCGTTGATGGAGACTTTTCTGTCAGAACAGAAAAAAGTGACCCATTCGAATATAGACCCGATTATCCCGCACATCCCAAGTTCTCATTCACTGCATCACAGAAAACCGATAACTTTTTCAATAATTGCCCAATAAGCGCAATGATTAGTAAGGGTCAGATTAACAAATGGAATAATTTAAAACAAATATATATAGCTAATTATCCATGTGGAAGATATGGTGAAATGCTTATTTGTGATAATCATTATTCAACTCTGCAGGTAGAATATAATAATGAATACATTTATAATGATTCCTTTAGTGCTTGGTGGCCCGAAAGACGCGATGACGGTGTCTATAAACTGACATTAACAAACTCTAATGTACTTGTTGATGATATTCCCGGCAAGAATGTAACAACAGTCTATTTTGATCAAACAAAAGAAGATTGGAATTCTCCTGTGCTAAAGATGTTGCAATTCCGTGACGCAGAAAACAATGTAACCGATCGTTTTATAAATCCAAACGAAGGAACTATCATGTTTGCTGGAGGAGATTTTGAACCGAACAGCGTATCATTCGTTGATGCTTATGGCTATGAAAGCACATGGAATTATGAAGAATGTCAGCCTATGGCCGTAGAAGTAAGCTATGCGCCCTATGGCACTGACGATTGGCAGCCGCTTGAGGGAATCGAGCATCAGTCGGAGTTTGATGACATTCCTGGCATGGGATTCTTCTATAGTGGTTCTTTGGCATCGGTTAATGTTCCGAGCGAGAATAAATGGTATGACCTGAAATTCCACTTGGTAGATGAGTCGGGCAACTGGCAGGAACAGACGGTAAGTCCCGCGTTCAAAATCGAGTCGTTAGTACCAGAAGCGATAACCGAGGTCATCAACGGCGACGCTACCGAGGTGGCTCGTTACAGCGTTGACGGCCGCCGCATCACCTCGCCGGAGCCGGGCGTCAACATCGTGTTGATGAGCGACGGTACCATTCGCAAGGTTTTGGTTAAGTAATTCCCCGTCACTTCTCTCCCCTCTCACTACAAAATAACTCTTGCCTTGAAGCCTGTGGCGCTTCAGGGCAAGATTGTTATCTGCTGCAATCAATAAAAAATGATATTGACCGCGGCAGAGCCGCGATACAGAAGACCTCTTGTAAACCCATCATTATAACGTTGTAAACATGAAGAAACGAAACAGGAATCGTTAATTACACGAAGATAAGAGAAGCGGTGACGAGTGTCGTCCTAAATGAGGTTCTATGTGCCACGGCTCAGCCGTGGCATTACTCTGGAATGCGAGGCATACTTTTCAATTTCAGCCTAACTCGAACTGACCTTTGAAACATGTCGATGGTGGGCTTGAGCAGCATCTCAAAGATGGTGTGATGCACAATGCGATAGTGGGGGTGGTAGGCGTCGTTGTAGGCACTACTGTGGTGGACAGCTTGCTTCTTGACGCTGGCCTCGCGCAATGCCTCACGCTCGGCTGCACTGCCAAGCCCTGGCTTCACCTCGTCGACGGCTTGCACCACGGCATCCCACATGCAGGTCCACTCCACACCTGGCTCCTGCCGTGCAGCAGCACTGTCGATAAAAGCCTGCAGCAGTTCGCCGGCGGTTATCAGTCCATCTTTCACAGCCTTCAAGTAAACCCTCACATAGTCACCGTCCAGCCCAATGGGTTCGTAATAGAGGTTGCCGCGCTCATCGCCCATGGTGGAAAGCTCATAGTACAGATAGCTGCGCACGGCAGCCGTGTCGGCAATCATGTGCTCAGGGCCCAAATGCTCCTGATAGAAAGCCTTGTACACGTCTTGAAGAGTAGACTGCGGATAGACAGCCAACTGCCGCTCAACTGCCATCCTGAGCGCCATCTTGTCGATTTCCTGCGCACTTGACATGAAGGTTCCCATCGCTATCAACAATAATGTGATTAATGTTTTCATTGCACTGTTGCCATGAGTTCGAAAGGTAATGCCTCGGTGATTTTCACGTTGTAGAAGTTACCGGGGATAAGTGGTGTGCTCTTGGCAATGAGCACCTCGGGGTCAACCTCGGGAGAGTCATATTGCGTGCGACCCACGTAATACTGCTCTTCCTCGCGGTCGATGATCACGCGCTGAGTGCTGCCCACCTTGCTCTGCTGAATTTCCATTGATATCGATTCCTGAAGGTCCATTAATGCCTCAAGGCGAGCCTGCTTAACGTCGACAGGTATGTTGTCTTCAAGATGTTGTGCCGCCCAAGTGCCGGCTTCCTCGCTGTAGGCAAAGGCACCCATGCGTTCAAACCGTACATCACGCACGAAGTCCATCAGTTCGTCAAACTCCTTGTCGCCCTCACCCGGGAAGCCCACCATGAGCGTGGTGCGCAAGTGCAGCCCAGGCACCTCGCGGCGCATGCGCTCTATTAGGCGCAGGGTCTCGTCGCGGGTGATGTGGCGACGCATGCCAGTCAGCACCTTGTCGCTGATGTGCTGCAGCGCAATGTCGAGATAGCTGCACACGTTGTCGTGCTGAGCCATCACCGGCAAGATGTCCCAGGGAAACTGCGTGGGATAGGCATAGTGCAGCCTTATCCACTCCACACCGTCGATTGCCGCCATCTGCTCGACAAGCTCGGGCAGCATCATCTTGCCATAGAGGTCAAGACCATAGCTCGACAGGTCCTGGGCGATGACATTAAATTCCTTCACGCCACGGTCCACAAGGTTGCGAGTTTCGGCAAGCAACTGCTCCAAGGGCACGCTCTTATGACGACCCGTGATGAGCGGAATGGCACAGAAGGCGCAGAACCGGTTACAGCCCTCCGAAATCTTCATGTAGGCATAGTGTGGCGGAGTGGTGAGATAACGGTCGGTAGCAAGGTCGTCGCGATAGGTCTTGCCCAAGTCGCCAAGCATCTGCTTCCAGTTGAACTTGCCGTAGAAACGGTCCACCTCGGGCAACTCGCCGGTGAGGTCGGCCATGAACCGCTCGCTCAGGCATCCCATCACAATAAGCTTCCTAATCTTGCCTTGACGCTTTGCCTCGCCAAGCTCAAGGATGGTGTTAATCGACTCCTCCTGGGCATCGGCAATAAAGCCGCATGTGTTCACCACCACTATCTCACCGTCTACATGGCTGGGATTGTGCTCCACAGTGTAGCCGGCGGCAAGCAGCTGACTAATGAGGTGCTCCGAGTCAACCAGATTCTTAGAGCACCCCAAGGATATTATATCTACTTTATTTCGACGCATAAGATTTATGTTGAGAGGAGAGAGTAAGAGGGAAGAGAAAAAAGGATAAAATCATTTATTAATTCGACTTAATAAACTGTTTCTCAACCCATATAACATTCTTGAAATTTCATCAATACGTATTTTAAATTCTTTATGTTTTTCTTCAGGATAATAACCTAAGTCATTGGCAATAGTCAGTTGACAATATAACTCCATCAATGAACCATATGAAATCTCTACAAAATGAACACGTTCTTTAAGCGAAAACCTTCCACTACCTTCGGCTAAATTAGATGGTATAGAAATCGCAGAGCGCCTAATTTGATCACACAAAGAATATTTTTCAAGTGAAGGAAAATGCTCAAGCAGCAAGTAAATATCTTTCACCAATTTACGAGCCTTCTGATAAACATCTAAAGTTTCAACAGTAAAAAAAATCTCTCCCATAAAAAACAATGAAATAGAACTTTCACTCTTCCCTCTCACTCTTCCCTCTCACTAATATTTACTTTCCAAAGAGGGATTTCACGAATTCTTCCTTGCGGAAAATCTGCAGGTCTTCCATCTTCTCGCCAAGACCTATGTACTTGACAGGAATGTGGAACTGGTCGCTGATGCCTATCACCACCCCACCCTTGGCGGTGCCGTCGAGCTTGGTGACAGCCAGTGCGTTAACCTCGGTGGCAGCGACAAACTGCTTGGCCTGCTCAAAGGCATTTTGTCCCGTGGAGCCGTCAAGCACGAGCAATATCTCGTTGGGAGCATCGGGCAGAACCTTCTTCATCGTGTTCTTTATCTTGGTGAGCTGGTTCATCAGGCCCACGTTGTTGTGCAGGCGTCCGGCGGTGTCGATAATCACCACGTCGGCATTCTGAGCCTTGGCGCTTGCCACGGTGTCGTAGGCTACCGAAGCAGGGTCGGTACCCATCTTGTGCTTGATAACCTGCACACCCACGCGCTCACCCCAAATTTCAAGCTGCTCGTCGGCGGCGGCACGATAGGTGTCGGCAGCACCGAGCACCACCTTGTTGCCTGCCTGAGTGAACTGATAAGCGAGCTTGCCAATGGTAGTGGTCTTTCCCACACCGTTCACGCCCACAACCATGATGACATAGGGTTTCTTATCGTCTTCGACGGTAAAATCCTCACGATTGGCATTATCGTTATCGGCAAGCAGCTTGGTGATTTCATCGCACAGCATGTCGTTGAGCTCGCCGGTCGAGGCATACTTGTCGCGTGCCACGCGTGCCTGAATGCGGTCGAGAATCTTGAGCGTGGTGTCGACACCCACATCGCTGGTGATAAACACTTCCTCCAGATTGTCGAGCACTTCATCGTCGATTGTCGACTTGCCGGCCACTGCCTTCTTGAGTTTGGAGAACAATCCTTCCTTGGTCTTGTTAAGTCCGTTGTCAAGAGTCTCCTTCTTTTCCCTGCTGAAAATTTTAAAAAAAGCCATATTATATATTCAGTTTCAGTTATCGGTTTATAGTTTTTTCTTAGAGTGATTTCCTGTTCACATCTCTTATTCCAAACGCACTAAATGCTATGGATAGACCAGATTTTCAGGTTTAATATCGTTCAGCACCTCCATCAGGAACTTGCGCGCCTCCCATTTTGCCATGGGCAGATTGTTGAGCATGTAGTTGCCGCACTCCATGGCAGTGGCACCGGGAATCTCGTCGTCAAATTCCGAGATAAACGTGAACAGCTCCTGCATCAACGGCACGATGTCGCTCGACTCAAGGTCGCCTTGCATCAGCAGGTAGTTGCCTGTGCAGCAGCCCATAGGACCCCAATACACCACCTTGCTGCCCCACACGGGATGGTTGCGCAAGAATGTTGCGGCAATGTGCTCTATGGTGTGCAACGCACTCTGGCTCACCGCAGGCTCACGGTTTGGCAACTTCATGCGAATGTCGAAGGTAGTAATCATGCCGCCACCTTCAACCTTGTCTTTGCGCGAGACATATACACCGCGCAGCATCTTGGTGTGGTCGATTGTAAAACTTGCAATTTTTTCCATAGATGTCCTTTCTGTAAAATCAAAGAATTAAATTTTCAAACACTTATCGCAGCTTGAGCAGCAACTCTTTAACGAAGGCGAGCGTCTGAGCTGGTGCCTCGGTCCAGAAGTCGTTAAACTGGCGAGTGTTGTCATGTCCTGCCCCGGGCGAGTCGCTAATGGCACGCATGCTCACAAACGGAGTGTTCATAATGTGGCACACCTGCGCTATCGCACCACTTTCCATGTCAACCGCCAGTGCCTCAGGAAATTGGGCACGAATAGCTTCTACCTGCTCAATGGAGTCGATAAACTGGTCGCCGCTCACTATCAGTCCGCAATGAACGCCGTCCTGCTTAGGCAGCAGTTCTATAACCTTTTCGGCACCTTCAAAATAGAGAGGCAATCCCTGCACCTGGCCTTGCACGTTAGACTCGTTAAAGCCGCACCACACATCGTGATAGCACACTTGGCTGCCCACCACCATGTCCATCACGTTGACCTTGCTGTTCATGCCACCAGCCACACCGGTGTTTATAATAAGCTCCGGGTTATAGGTGTCAATCATCTTCATTGTTCCCATGGCGGCATTCACCTTGCCAATGCCACATTGCATGGCAGCAATCTTGTGCTTGCCTATTGAGCCACAATAAAAACTGATGCCACCGGTGTTGCTAACTCTCATGTTTTCCAGCATGGGCTTGAGCAACTCCAGTTCCTTGCCCATGGCTACTACAATACCTATTCTCATGTCTGTAACATTTTTAAAACTACAAAAATAGACAAAAAAAGCCACTGTCACAAATAATTACCACTTCAAAATTAAAAATGCTGTTTTTTTAATGTTGTTTCCAGCCAATAAGCGCAAGTAATTTTGCCACAAAAAAGTACCAAAACCAAAAAAAGAAAAACATGGAAAACCAAAACCAATTTTACAACCTTAGCGAAAACGAAATGCTCGACCTGTGGAAACAGGTGATGCACCTCGACACACCGCGCCGCGACTGCTCGGTGGAGTGGGACGACGGCATCGACCTCGACGCGCTGCTGCTCACTCACATCAAGCAATGGTATGCCCACCAGCTCAGCAATGCCCCTGTGAACATATTGCCCATTGAGAACCTGGCATCACAAGTGCCCATCAACACTCGCGACGGCATTGCAGTTGCCACTGTGCCTGTGCAATGCGTGCGACCGGTGGAGTGGAAACTCGCAGAATGGCAACGCAGCGTCACCGAGTTTCTCGACCCGTGCAGCCACGAGGCAATGGTGCAGCTCAACGAGTGGACTCGTGGCGGAGCCTGCAATCCCGCCATCATCGACTATGGGTTCCAGATGCTCCTGATAAGCACTGCCTCCGCCAATCCGCAACTTGAGCTGGCGCGATGCGTGGTGCGCCCAGCCGACGGCTCCTATCGGTTCCATGCACAATTGCTAAGCACCATCCCCGAGTGGCAACAGAGCCTCTCGCCACTGCCATGAGCTTTACAATAAATAATCAAGGCGTGGCTACGCTCATCACGTGCCACGCCTTTTTATATTAGATTAATGTGTAATCTAAATTGAGGAATTACCAACCTGGGTTCTGGCCCATAGCAGGATTTAGAGAAATCTGTCCGCTTGGAATTGGGAACAAGTTGTACTTAGAATCCCAGATGCGGGGAGCGCCATTGTTGGTGCAGTTGATGTAACCGTCGGCATCGATAGTAACTCTTGAGATGTCAATGCCTTGAGCATCAAAGCCCTTAACATAAGCACCACGGCACAGGTTTGGATACTTTTGAGTATCGAGCTTGTCGAGCTGGTTCCAGCGCTGCAGTGAGTAGTAACGGTCGTTCATGCAGAACATCATCTCAACGCGACGCTCACGACGAACCTCCCAAATGAGGTTGCTAACGCCCATGTTGTTGGCGGGGTCGGCAGCAACGCCAACAGCGAGGTGTGGCATGTTAACGCGGTCGCGAAGCAGGTTAATCGACTTGTCAAGGTCGCCCTGAGTGCAGTTGCCAAGTTCGGCGCAAGCCTCGGCATAGTTGAGAAGAATCTCAGCATACCAGAAGATAGGAGCGTCGGTGTAGTTGCCATTGGTCGATTGACGCTGAGCGTTGTTGGCACCAGCATACTTCTCGTTATCAAAGAGCATAACGCCATAACCGGTCGAAGAAGTTGACTGAGCCGAAATACTTGCCTGACCTGGGAAACGAGCAAAGCCACATCCCACGAATTGCAGGATAGTATCCACTTGAGCGGTGAGGCGTGGGTCACGGTTAGCAAACACGTCAACCATGTTGATGTAAGGTTGAGGAGTGGTATAGAGACCAGAGTTGTCGATAATCATGCTAACTTTACCCTTGTCGCTCTTGTCCATTGTTGTAGTAGCCAATGGCTTGCCATCGCGGAAGAGGTAGCTGTCGAAGGCATCCTTGTTGATACCGTTAACCTGGGTAGAACCGCAAGTGTAGTCGATAGTACCGTGAGCCATAGTACCCTGAACATAGTGCTTGTAGAGAATCATCTCCTCGTTGCCCGAGAGGTTATCGTCATCGAAATTCTCCTTGTAGCTGGCATTCAACTTAAACTTGCCCGAGTTCATGATCTCCTGGCAGGCGTTCTTAGCCTCGTTGAGGTAAGTTGTAGCACGGCTAAGGTTGTTGGCAACATACTTGCTGTAGGTACCCTCATAGAGGCAAATCTCGGCCTTCATAGCCAGAGCAACCCACTTGTTGAAGGCTACACGCGAGCCATCGTTCATGGTGATGTTGCTGCAAGCAAAGTTGAGGTCCTCGAGCACCTTGTCCATCACGTCGTTGCGTGGCTGGCGGGGGCCATAGAGGATGTCATCGTCGTTAGAATCAAGTTCCTTGTCAACATAGTAGCAGTCGCCAAAGTTGCGAACCACCTTGTAGTGTTGCCAAGCGCGATACAGGCGTCCAACGCCAATCCAGTTGTTCTTGCTGGCGTCGCTCATAGAGCTGATGCCGGGAACAGCGCTGATGAGAGTGTTGGCACGACGAATCTCGGTGTAAGGAGTGTTCCAAGAAGCAGCCGATGCAGGCACACTGGTGTAAGTCCAGCGTGCGATACCGGTAGTTCCCTGGTCATCGTTCAGATTGTTGAAGTAGTAGTCGCCACTACCCGATCCATAACCTGTGAATGTGTTATAGAAGTAGTTGGCAAACAGTTCTACGTTAGTTTCGCTTGTGAAGTAGTTTTGCTTCGTGAATTGATCGTAGGGTTCGGTATCGAGCAGATCGGAGCACGAAGTGAGCAGTAATCCTGCAGCGAAAAATAAAAATATTTTTTTCATATTTACTGTCTTTTTATAATGATTTATATCTTCAGTCCTTTATTAATTAAATAATGTGGACACCGAATTAAAGATCAATTTGAATACCAAATGAGTAAGAGCGCATGATTGGGTCGATACGTCCCCAAACACCATTACCATAAGAACCCTCACCATTGTTCATCTCAGGATCGATACCTGTACCCTTGTTGTGGTTGATGATATCGAATGCGTTGTTGATAGCAGCATAGATGCGAACGCGGTCGATGCGAATCTTGCGAGTGATGTCGCGTGGGATAGTGTAACCCAGGGTGATGTTCTTCATGCGCAAGTAAGCCATGTTAACAAGGTACTTGGTCTGGGGATAGAAGTTGTAGCGACCACCGCTCAGGATGTCGCCCGAAGCTGTACCCTGACCGGCACCGCCACCCCACATGCGTGGGAAGTCGGCATCCTGACGGATTGTTCCGGCAGCAAACTCGGCCTCGGTGATGTAGTCGGTCTGGTTAGCATAGAGAGCATCGGCACCACGCATCATTGGCATTACGAAAGCACTCTGAGTCCACACTTTGCGCTTGCCAACGCCCTGCAAGTAGAGGTCGAGGTCGAAGCCCTTCCAGTCACCGCCCAAACGCAGTGAGTACTGGAAGCGTGGAGTGGTGTTACCAATCTTGATAAGGTCGCCGTGGTTGTCGGGAGTACCAACAGGAATAGGATTGCCATCAGCATCCTTCTTGTTAGGATCACCCCAGTCAATCACGCCGTCGCCGTTCTGGTCTACGAACTTGATGTCGCCAGGACCAAACACGAAGCCGCCACTTTGCAGCTTAGTCTGATCGGCTACACCGTCCTTGTAGTTCCAAGTGCCGTTGTCGTTCTGGCCATTGAAGTCGCTGAAGTCGAAGTAGCGGTCGGTCTCAAAGCCCCAGATTGCGCCATACTCCTTACCTGTGTAGTTAGTGTTGAGCAGGTTGTTGCTATCCCACTCGGTAACTGTGGTCTTATAGTCACTCAGGTTGAAGGTAGCATACACGTTAGCATCGCCAAAGCGGTGACGCCAGTCGATGGTAACCTCCCAACCGCGAGTGCGCAGCGAGCCTGCATTCTCCCATGCTGCTGAAGTACCCAGCACTGCTGGCAAGGTCTTACCAGGAGCAAGCATGTCCTTAGTGTCGCGCTGATACCAGTCGAAGCTGAAGTTAATCTCACCACGCAGGAAGCTCAAGTCAATACCCACGTTAGTGGTCTTAATCTTCTCCCAAGTGAGTGAAGAAGAAACCAGCTTAGGTAATCCAAAGTAGTCGTAACGCGATGAGCCACTACCCATCCAGTAAACGCCATTGCTAACCTTCGACATGGTCTCGAGGAACATGTTCTGACCAATCTCTTGGTTACCAATCACACCATAAGAAGCACGAAGCTTAGCGTTGTTGACAGTGTTCTTGATTGGCTCCCAGAAGGCTTCCTCGCTAATGCGATAACCTACCGAGAACGAGGGGAAGAATGCCCACTGGTCCTTGCTTGGGAACTTGCTCGAACCGTCATAGCGGCCGTTTACCTCAAACAGGTAGATGCCCTTGTAGTCGTAGTTGATACGGCCAAAGAAGCCAGCCGAACCCTGGTGAGTGTGCTGGTGGGTGTAGGTGTAGTCCTCGTTGGTGAGAGCGAGCTCAGGCATGTTAACGTCCTGAAGATCGTGACGCTCGTAGTAGAGGTACTCATAGTCGGCCTTATCGAGGTTAGCACCTGCCATAATGTTCAGGTGGTGAGCATCGTTGAAGGTCTGGTTGTAGTTGAAGTAACCGTTGAACACCTGGTTTTGATAAACGCTGTGGTCGGTCTCAAGCCAAGTAGAGGTAACAAGGGTGCTGGTTGGGCCCTTAGGTGCCAAACCCCAAGTGTTGTAGAGGTTTACAGGAAGACCTGCATCTTTATACTTGGTGTTCTTGCGAACGAAGGTGTAGTCGCCGTTGAAGGTCAAGCCATGGCTCAGGTCAATCTTCAAGAAGCCGGTCAAGCGCAGGTTGTCCATGTGACGGTCGCGGTCACCACCTTGCTTGCGATAGCCAATCATGGTGCGGGCGTCATACTGCTGGCCGTCGGCGGGATTCACAAAGTATCCGTATGGGCCAAAGAACGAACCCCAGCGCCACAGGTATTGATAACCGGCGTTGCCATAGTTCTGACGGTTAGAAACACCATCATAGTTGCGGTCGGTGTAAGCGATGCGAGCACCAACGGTCAACCAGTCGGTTGCCTGAACCGAGAGATTGGCGGCTGCGTTATAGCGCTTTACCTTGTCGGGGTTGAATGTGTGCAAGCCCTGACGCTGATCGTAACCAAACGAAACGTAGTAGTTGGCACGGCCCGAGTTACCGGTAACCGAGATGTTGTGGCTCTGAGCTGGAGCGTGCTTGCTGAACATGATGCCGGGAACGTCCCAGTTGGCATAGTAGCCATACTCGTCGTAGTCGTCACCGTAGATCATCTCACGATATCCAGACTTGGTGTCGCCGTGCTTAGCAATCCAGTTGTTGATACCGGCCTGGAACTCTGGGCTGTCCATGTACATACCAAAGAGCTCTGCCTCAAGACCCATGCGCTTGTTAACGTCGATAAGACCTTGAACCTGAGTAGGCACGTTTGGATAGTCGGGCAAGGTGGTTGCCTGGCTCCAAGAGAAGTTGTTCTTGTAAGAAACCTTGATGTTGTCCTTCACGTGACCGGTCTTGGTAGTAATCAATACTACACCAAATGCAGCACGAGTACCGTAGATAGATGTAGAGGCAGCATCCTTCAATACCGAGATAGTCTCGATATCGTTAGTGTTGAGGTAGCTCAGGTTGTCGGTGGGAACACCGTCCACTACATAGAGTGGAGTAGAGGTGCCACTGTTCGACAGTGTACCAATACCACGAATCACCAGTGATGCCTCACTGTCGATGCGGCCATCGTTGTTCAAGATGGTCAAGCCAGGAACGGTACCTTGCAGAGCCTTGCTCACGTCGGTCTCGCTCTTCGACTCAAGAACCTTCGAAACTTCTACATTACTTACAGCACCGGTAAGGTTGGCCTTCTTTTGAGTACCATAACCAATTACCACAACCTCGTCGAGCGATGCCTTGTCTTCCTCAAGGCGGATGTTGAGGCCGCTGCCTGGATTAATGATCACAGTCTTGTAGCCGATGTAGGCAATCTCAATTTTTCCCTTGCCCGAGGCGCGAAGGTTGAAACGGCCGTTGATGTCGGTGGCTGTCACGCGAGTGGTACCCACTTCGGTAATAGTCGCGCCAATCACGGGTTCACCAGCCTCATCGACTACTGTGCCCGACACATTGGTTAACTGTGTCGACATGGATTGAGGTGCCTGTTCGGCATGAGTGTAGCTTGCGCTTCCTAACGCCAGTAACAATGCACCTAACAATGCAAAATACTTTTTCATACGCACATGTTTTTGTTAATTAATTAATTTTAAGTAAATTAGTTTATTGTAAACTTATTCTCATTTTCTAAATTGTTTATGGTTTATACTCGTTATTTCTCTACAAAGTAGCCCACTTTGTAAAATAAAGTACAAATATCGATATTTTTTTTATTATAAACAAATTTTTATACAAAAAAGTAAATTATCTATAATAAAGTAGCCCACTTTGTAAAAAGTAAGCTATGATAAGGGACAGTGATGATTTGTTATTAAGGCTTGTTATTGCTATATCTTTTTTATCTATTCAAATCAATTATCTTTAATATTAAATTTGGATTATTTTTGACATTGTTCTTGAATATTGCCACATCGGCAAGGGTACTACAATCATATCGCTCTACCATGCGAGCACTCCTGTGACCTGTATATTTGGCAATCAACTCATAGCTCCACCCTCTAATTGCAAGATTGCTAACGAAGGAACGTCGGCCAGTGTGAGTGGTTATACATTCCCATTTGCGCTTATTAACGATTAATGGCTCACATTCTCCACACAGATGTTTCTTAATAATGACCTTGCCATCAATCCCAGCTGATTGCGCAATCCTTTTGATTCGTCTATTAATTGTGTCACGAGATATTGAAGGTAGTCTACAACGATATTTATTGAATATAATTTCATGAGCAATAGCAAAAGGCATAGCAAATGAAATATGTGCCTTAGTTTTTTGTTGCACCATGTCAACAATGGCAACGCCACATTGGTTTTGGCTCCCAGAGCCAACTTTAATGATATCGCTAATGCGCTGACCTGTTAAACATTCAATAATAAAAAGATCACGTATCATCTCGTCGGTAATACATGAGCAATTGAGATTGGCAAGTTTTGTAATCTCATCGTCCCGTAAAAACACGCCATTGCTACTATTTGCATCAACTTTGTTCTTGATTTTGGTTATTATTATCTGGTTTAAATGTTCTTGCGACATTTTACCGCTATTAACCGCTCGTCGCAGAAAAGAATGCAGATTAGTAAGCAGATTGTTAACATAACTGCGAGAGAGGTGTTCTCCATTGCGCTTAGTTTGTTTCTCTAACCATTTTGTATATTGTTTAACAAATTGTGTATCAATCATTGAGAAACATGTTAATTTTATTTTTTTCTCATTACAGAACCTCTCCAGTTTTTCTATATCGTGCAATAATTGACGAGCAGTGCAGTTTGGCAAGCTTGGATTATTTACTATTTCTTTGTCTGAGAGTATGTCATTTTGCAACCACTGCAATGGCAATATATCTGCCTCTTTATTATTCAGTTGCATTCGGAGCCATTCAATGTTTCCAAATATTTGCTCTGGCTCATTATTTAACCGCCGCTTAAACGTGTTAAATAAATCTTTCATTTCTATTAGTCGTTGACTGACTATAAGATTGTTAGCCCTGTCGCTCGCTGTAATCCCGGACAAGGCTTCTTGACGTGTGAAATCCCATTGTGAAGGATATATTTTCACTCCGGACGCAAATTTAAATTGTCTGCCACCAATTGTCGCAACCATATAGATACTTGTTGGTGACAACGCATAAGGTTCGCGTAAGTTGAAATGACATTTCAACTCATAAGGAAAAAATTGCTTGTTCATTGCTTTTAAAATGGTAATTTGATAAAATTAATGTTTATAACACTTAAATAGAACAGAAAGTCAATGTGAATATTTATCACATTAATTACACATATTTATAATTAAAGGATAAAGAAAGAGGTTTTTTATGTCATAGAACTATGTTATAAAACACACTTATTGACATTTTATAAGATTTTAATTTTTTAATTTAAAAAATATTTGCATATGACAAATTTTATATTCAATTTTGTAATCAAATTTGCAAAGTGGGCTACTTTGTGTAAGACAAATGAGTCTTGTAAATCGAAACTCTAAGTAATGGAAATCCTTTTTTAACTTAAATAACTTAATTACTAACAAAAACATGTGCGTATGAAAAAGCAAATTGCATTGTTGGCTGCGCTCGTACTGGCATTCGGAGCCCCCATTGGAACTGCCTCATGGCAGGGCATGGGATTTAATGCCGGTGCACAAGCCAGCAAAGGAAAAGTCACCGGTGTTGTTAAAGACAATACTGGCGAACCGCTGATTGGTGCCATGGTAAAGGTTAAAGGCACTAACCGTGCTACCGCTACCGACATCAATGGATTTTATTCAATCCAAGCCGATCCAAATGCCACTCTTGAAGTTTCTTACGTAGGCTACAAGAGCATTGAGGTGAAAGCCTCCGAGGCGGGTGAAATCACCTTGTCGGGCGACAACACTCTCGAAGAGGTTGTAATCACCGCCGAGTTTGGTATGAAACGTGTGGCTCGCTCGGTGGGCTCTTCGGTTCAGAACGTGAAGGCTACCGACATCGTGGAGTCGGGTCGTAACGACTTTATCACTGCCCTCCAGGGTCGTGTGTCGGGTATGACTGTTACCAACACCAGTGGTGCTCCAGGTGCCTCTACTCAGGTAATCCTGCGTAGCGCTACTTCTATTTCGGGTAACAACCAGCCTCTCTACGTTGTTGATGGTATCCCCATGAACAACACCACATTCGACGGTAGAAACCTCGCCGTTGCCGACGACGTTTCGGGCAGTAACCCTCGTAACACCGACTTCGCTTCGCGTGGTAACGACTTCAACCCCGAGGACATCGAGAGCATGACAGTGCTTAAGGGTGCCGCAGCTGCTGCGCTCTATGGTTCGGATGCTTCTAACGGTGCCATCATCATCACCACCAAGAAGGGTACAAGCGGTAGTGCTAAGGTTACTTACAGCAACCAGCTCTCTTGGTCTAAAGCCTATGGATGGCCTAAGATTCAAAACAAGTATGCCAACGGTGCCTATGGTGCTACCAACTTCTACTACACCAGCACCTGGGGTAGTCTTTATCAAGGTGACTACCCAACCTACGACAACACCAAGGCAATTCTCCAAACTGGTTTCATGCACAAGCACAACATTTCGGTGCAGGCTGGTAACGACAAGATGAGTATCCGCGCAAGCGCCTCGTTCATCGACCAGGAAGGTGTTATCAAGACTACCGACCTCAAGCGTCAAAACGTTTCGATTGCCGGCCGCGCCCAAATCAACAAGTGGTTGCGCTTTGAGGGTAGCATGCAATATGTGCACATGAGCAACCAGAAGGTTGACCGTTACACCTCGGGCCCACTCTATCGCGCCTACCTGTGGCCTCACGTCGACGACATGAGCAACTACATGGCCGAGGATGGTGTTCACATGCGCTACCCCGAGCTCTACACCGACGGCGACCTCTTGAACCCATTGTTCATGATGTACAAGAACAAGAACAACGACAAGACCGACCGCATTATCACTGCAATGAGCCTTGACATCACCCCAATTGAGCACACCTACATCCGCGGCCAGTTTGGTTGGGATGTCAGCACTTCTCAATATGAGTATGGTAAGCATCCTTACTATGCATCTTACAACTTTGATGTT
>CAMJZF010000040.1 GCA_946410125.1 uncultured Prevotellaceae bacterium
AAACTGCCGTAGGGGTAACTCTACCGCAAGTTCGAATCTTGTCCTCTCCGCCAAGGAAGAGAAACGGTTGCGACTGTTGTCCCAACCGTTTCTCTTTTGTGCCCATCGCAAGTGGGTTTGCAAGTGGGCACGATTATTGATGAAGCAGGGATTAATAGGAACGGCTTGATTCTCGCTCTTTGGAGTCGCGATATACGTTTCCCACTTTGTTTCCACCGAATGAGTAGGAAACACGCAGCGAGACGGCATGGCTGTGGATGTTGTTTCGGGTATAGATGCTGTAGTCGTTATAGAAGGCGGTTGTTTTTGTAATGTTCCAGCCAAACGGATCACTCACCGCTGCAGTAAGCGTAAGGCGGTTGTCAAGGAGCATGTAACGCAGTTCAAAGCCAATCAACGACATGGACCCAAATCGCACCATGTGCTCGTGATATGGAAAATAATGACTGAAACGCACGTTGAAGATGAGTGTCTTGGGGCGATTGAGCATCCATGACGAACTGAGCTCAATCTTTCCACTCCAACTGCTGTCGTCATGATTCCGAAAAACGGTAATCTTCGATTTGGCATAGCCGTTGAACACTTCGCCACCCATGTTCACGCTCCACCAGTCGAATAATGAGCGGTAGTAGGACGCATAAAGCCCAACCTTGTTATTATTGATGCAGTTCTCAGGAACTGAGAATTGAGAGCCGTCGGCATTGAACCGTGTTACATAAGCAATCGCGTTGCGGCTGTAGGAATTATACAGCACCGCATAGATGCCCTTGAAGCTATAGCTCAGCTCGGCATTGTGAGAAATGCTTGGTCGCAGGTTGGGGTTCCCCGACACATAGTCGCTGGTGGTGGTGTAGTAGCGGAATGGATTGAGGTCGCCGAAGTTCGGCCGCGTGATGCCCATTGAATAGGACAAAGAGAGGCGACCCACATCCTGATTGTTCCAGCTAAGGTTCAACGATGGGAACAGATAACCATAACTATTGTTATGCCTTTCATCGCCCATTGACTGGTGCCCCTTCACATCGGTGTGCTCGTAGCGCAGCCCAAGTTTTCCAAAAAAAGAATTGCTGAAACTCTTTTCGGCACTAACATAGGCGGCAACGGTTATCTCGTCATATTCAAAAGCGTTGCTTTGGGTTGGGTCGAAAATCCACTGTGAACCGTCATAAATCCCGGCAGTCAATGCAGTCTTGTTGCCGATGGCGGTGTAAGCCACACCCGTTTCCATCTTGAATGCGTCGAATGGCAGAGTAGCATCCAGTTTCACAGAATGGATGTGATACTTGTTGCGCCCAGCATTGGTCAAGCGTGAAGAGCCGTCGTTCCAATTTGTGGTCACATCAGAGAATGACTTGGCCGATTTGTTGAACCAGTTGTAGGTAAGGCTCAACATTTTGCCCTTTTCATCAAGTTGCCAATCGGCAAAAGTAGTCAACGTGAGCGCATTGTTTGGGCGAGATGGCGAATCATTGTTGGAGCTTAAGATAATCCCATTGTCATTGGTCACATCGTTCAACTTGCTATTCAGCCTTGTTGTGCTCAAGTTGGCAATGACACCCGCATTGAGCCGGTTAGTGAATTTGTACTTGAAAAGTCCGTTCATGCCAAACGCACGGTTGTTGAAATGCGAGCTTCGGTTGGAGGTCTTCACACGGTCGCTGAATGTGAATGTGCGGTCAAGGTCATTGATGCCACGGTTATCACTCCAATTGGCATCCACCGAGAATTCCACTTTGCGAGTAGTGTGCGACAAGCTGCAGCCCAGCATGTAACTGAAATTCTCACGAGCAATGCCACGCCCCCACACATTGCCACGCGTGCCAAGCGACTCATTGCGTGTGGTGATGCTGATAAACGCCACATTGGTTCCGGCGGCATACTTCGCAGGTGGAGTTGTGAGCACTTCTATTTTCTCTATGCCCGATGCCTGCAGGTTTTTCAGTTGCATGGCAATGGCATCGTCGGGCAGTTCCAACAGGCGACCATCGACGATGTAGCGAACCGACGACTTGCCGGCAACGGTCACGGCATCGCCTTCAACGGTCACGCGAGGAATGCGGTCAAGCACCTCAATGCCGTTCAACCCTTTGACGAAAGTGTCGTTCTTGGTTAGATAGACGATGCGGTCAGGTTCTTGCTTGAGCACCGTGCGATGACCTACCACCACCACTTCATTCAGTTCCAGCACTTTATCCCAGTAGTTGGTTATTGAATCAATGCTTGTTGAATCGTTATTTTCCTGCGCAAAAAGGGACACAGGCAGCAGAGCCATCAAGATGACGGCTTTCATGAGTTTGTTCATAATGAGTTATTTTTTAGTTACTTGAATGCTTTTTCTTTGCCTTGAATGAAGAAGAAAGCTCCGCCATGCCTGTCACGCTGCAAGCCGATGTAAATAATCTCGCCGTTGTTAACTATTTGGAGCGAAGTGTATTGCCCGCTGGCTCCGTTATAGTCAGAGTATTCTTTAGCCTTCGGTGTATCTTTCAAGATAGCCTCGGCAATTTTCTTGACGATACCCGGGTTGTTCTTTACAGTCATTCCACGGTAATAGTTGCCGTTGTTCTTGTAGATTGAAATGGTGACACTCTTATTGTCGTTGTAGCGGCCGTCAAACAGGCTCTCAACGTTCAACTTCGGCGGGTTGGCATAGACCGATAAAGCTGTGACAATGCACGTGATTATGATGATTAAGCGTTTCATTTCTCTGAAGATTTATGTTGCATGAATTGATCGACTTTCTCTTGCTCTGCGGCATTTTGCTGAGCCACTGTGCGCATAAATTGCTCCATCTTTGCAACATCGGCTTCGGCAATAGCTTGGGCTGCATCGCCACTGGTTTTATGCCCTGCTACATACACGATGCACTCGCTGCTCTGTGATGATGCAATAGAACCTTTACCATTGAAGAGCGCGACTGCTCCAACTGTCAGCACCATGCAAGCGGCAGCTGCGGCACTCCACCACCACCTTGTGCCAATGATGCTGTGCTTTTGGGCTGATGCGGCGCGTATGCGCTGGCGCAATGCCGGCGATGCGCCGATTGTGCGTTGCGGTTTCAATAATTCTTTTATGTCTTGATATTCGTCCATTTCAATTATTGATTATTGGTGAAATACTTTTCTCTCAGTTTTTTCATTCCCGAATAAAACCGTGATTTTGCTGTGGATTGTGGCAAATTGAGTATGTGACTTATCTCCACAAACGAGAGCTCGTCAACCACATTCATTCTCACAATCTCAGCCTCATGAGGCGGTAGGTCATCCAGCAAGCGGTTTATGCGGTCTATTTCCTCCTCATCAAGCTCGTTTTCGGTTTCATCGGGCATGTCAACGCGTTCAAACGGCACTGTCTGAACTGACTTTCTTCTCAACTTGTCGGTGCACAAGTTGTATACAATTCGGAACAAGTAGCACCTGACATCGTTTACCTTGTCTCTATTTTCAAGCAGGCGCAACACGGCCTCATACACAATATCCTCGGCTTCAACGCGATTACCCGTGCGGTAATAGGCAAACCTCGTCAGTGCGTCAAGGTTAGCTTCTATCACTTCGTCAATATTTTTACGCCTGTCGCCAAACATAATCTCTGAGCAGCCATTTGCCCCTCCATTATATAAGACGCAAAAAATCGAAAATCGCTGAAAAATGAGAATAAAATTCCCTGTGACGGCTAAGAGACAGCAGCTTTAAGACCGCAACCGCAAATGGCAAAAGCGGTTGAGATACGCAAAGGTAACTCAACCGCTTTAAGCTGTAAAAAACGTAACTGATAAAATGGATTATATCGTCCTATTCTTGTCGGGCGTGAATCGTTGTATATGACTTTGGGTGACGCATAGCCGAAGTCAGGAAAAGTATGTAATATACTTTGACTTATAAAGATTTGCATATACAATCCACTTTTTTTGATTTTGCTTATTATCTATTAGTCGATATATATCCACACACTTGTTTGCTTTGAAATTTCGGTCACCTTACAGGTCTACATTGATGCTTGTAGTGCGGAAACTGAACAGATTGTCGCTAAGTTTGTTTTGGTTGGTATTGAGGGAATAGTTCTTTTGTGAATATCCTTTTACTATAGGCACAACGAATTCTATCCTCTGCCTATCATGGGTAAGGACAAATTGCACCTGCTGGTTTTTCTCGTTTAACAAAGTGAGAGAGTCGACAACCTGCACATCGAGGTGACGCAAAATCTCGTCAACGGGCACTTGCACTGTAACATTGGCGGTATCCTTTGGGTGCTCGTTGGAAATCAAGATGTTTACAGTGCTCTTGTTGGCACACGCCGAACACAAGAAACCAAGAATTGCTATGGACAGTATTTTTTTCATTGTTCTTTCTCCTCTATATTTTTAATTCCATCGCGGCACAAGCACACACGATAGCGCTTGTACTCGCTTTTATCTTCATATTTACACTGAATGACAAAGTTCAGATAATAAGCCTTGTCGCCCGATGTGAAATGAGCCCTGGCATCGCCATTATTGACGTAGAGCGGCACTTTGGGGTTATCCATCTTGCGCATGAACCCGGCAAGATTGTATCGCACAATGTTATTTATACCATTAATGGGATAGGCCGAGAGCTTGTCAACCTCCTTGCGCTTCAGGTGGACATACTTGCGGTACTGAATAACTTGCTCATCAACTCCACGGTTCACTACAAGCAGATTCTTGCGAGCCCGCTTCTCATATACATGCTTCGACACATCCTTTGGCGAAACGAAGTCAAAGCCTTCCTTCACCCACCCTATCTTGCGTAATCCCACGCGAATGGTGATGAGATAGTCATAGAAACGGCTACCCAAGCGATTGGCAAAGTAATTGCGAATCAAGTCTTTAATACGATCCTTAAACATATAGCTAATAACCAATGCTATAAAGAATGGCAAAGTGAAGTTGCCATAAGTCTGCTGAAAAGCAAACGACACCACAGTGGCAAAGACCATTGACACACCGGCAGCCAAGCTAAATGCTACCTGCTCAAGAAAAACGGTGTTGCGACGCTTGTGCGTGGGAAGGTAAAGATTGCTCTCGATGTATTTCTTAAGCAGACTGGCGCGATATACAAACTGGCGGTTATCGTCGCGGCTATTGTCCTCCACCTCAATGAAGCCACGGCGTTTACGATACTTGTGCTCACTGTCGAGCAATTGAGTGAGCATGGAAAGCAACAGTCCGCCCGAGCTACTCTCACGCGGCTTGAGCAAGTTGACAATGCGTCCAAGATGTTGCTCCAGAATATTGGATATAAACTCGTCGCCAAAGTCATAAAACACAGCCACATCGGCACCTCGCTCATCTTCAAGGAGTAATGGGCACAACGAGCGATACATGCCTGCCACTGTCTTGGCTTGCTCCACAAGGTCGCATGCCAGACTCTGGCGCGTCTCTTCATTGGGCTGTTGCGTGATTTTCATATATGCGTCGCGAACACTGCTCTTAACGATTGACGCATACATCTTTACCTCGGTCTCAAACTCTTTATTCTCGTTTACAGGATTAAGGCATGCCTGCCTCAATCTTGTAAAAGGCAGGGAATGTGCATCGGTGAGCTCACGCAACTGATAGCTGGGAGTTATGAGCCTAAGGTATGACAGCGTGTCGCAATAGAACGTGTCTTTGCTGTAGGTGTGTCGATTGACATCAAGCACCTCGGGGATATATATCCAGGTGTTCATGTAAAAGTCGTTGTAGGTTACCCCGTCGTTAGGGAGGAAACCCACCTTAAACTCCAGCGTGTTGCTGTCATGAATTTTAGGCTTAATGTCAATCATTGTTTTATTTTTAACAAGGACTTATTTATCATTTTAGAAAAATACACCCGATGTGTAACCAAACCAGCGCAGAACCGTGTCGCCCCAGAAGATTATCATGAGCCAGCTGATGAACATCATGGTAATACCAAACTTGAAGGTGTCGCTAATGCTATACTGGTTGGTAGTGTAGAGCAATGCGGCTGGCTTGCTGTTGAATGGCAACACATACACGTGCCCCACGAGCAATGCCACAGGGAAGGCAAGGCTCATGATTGGGTAGCCATTGCTCTGTGCCACTCCAATAGCGATGGGCACAAAGATAAGCGTGAGCATCGTCTTCGACTCAAAAATAAGCGAGAACAGCAAGATGCTTCCTGTAAGGATAAGATATATAACCCAGAACGGTGTGCTGGCACCGATGCCAAGTGCTCCAAACAGAGCGTTAATCATAGTGCCTGGAAGACCTGTCGCATCAAGGCCGGCTCCGAGAGTATAGGCACCTGCCGAGAAGAGCAACAAGTGCCACGGAATATCAACATCGTTCCATTTCACAATGCCAATTTTGGGCAAAAGTGCTACCACAGCTCCCATAAAGGCAACTGCCGTCTGACCAATGCCGTGATAATCTCCTGTGGCCCATAAAACGAGTACTGTAACGAAAATCGCTACTGCTCTATACTCCTGACCACTCATCTTGCCCAACCTGTGTAACTCGTCGCGCAAGCGGTCCATTCCTCCTTCAATCTGTGGCTTGCGCTCTTCTTTCTTGAGAGGGAAGTAAATCTTTGAACCCACAAACCATCCAATGAAGATAAGGATGATATTCATTGGGAAAGCAGCCATAAACCAGTTTTGATAGCTTATTGAGCCAATGCCCAAAGCACCTCCAATGAGTGCACCTGCAAGTAGCGTGGCACCCGAACCTGTAAGGAATGAGTTGGCACCTAAGTTAATCTGGAACAGATTCTGAAGCACTAAGTTACGGCCAAAGTTGTTGCGATGCCCCTCACTGGCTCCATAGATTGCTGCAACCACCATGAAAATTGGCAGCAATATCGCAGCCTTGGCTGTTGTAGCCGAGATAAACGCCGATAGCACAATGTTGATGACGATAAAGCTCAAAATAATGCCGCCTGTGCTCTTGCCAAACTTTATCACAAACCAGAGAGCGAAACGTTTTGCCACTTGTGTCTTGACAAGCATACTGGCAAGAATAAACGACAAAATATTGAGCCACATTACCGGGTGCCCGAGCTGTGCATAGGCTTCTTTATCGCTCGTCACCCCAGTTAGCACAATCATCATTATGACAATCAGCGAAGTCAGATAGTTTGGAATGGCTTCTGTAATCCACAAAATAATGGCTGCTGCAAAGATTGCAAGCATCGCATAGTTTATGTGCAGGAAATTGTTATGAGTGTCGGTCATGAGCTTTTGTTTCTCAACGTCGGTGAGTTCGCGCTTGGTCTCCTTGCCACTCTTGTCAACAACTACAGCAATCTTCTTCTCGCCCTTCTTGTACATATCTTCATAGCGTTTCACAGCACCCTCGGCTAATGTAGTTGTCTCCTTATTGGTGTCGATGCGGTTGATAAATGGGATATCGGCAAAGAAGTAGATGACCACAAAAACAAGTATCGCCAGTGGACCGCCTATGCGCTGTAATATCTTTTCAAAGCCCGACTTCTGCATCTTGGGCAGTTTCTCAAGCTTGTAATTGTTCATGTCAAGAGGATCAAAAGCAACCTCTTGCTTAATTGTCTGCTCAGCCATAATTTCGTGGTATTTTTAAGTGTAAAGCCTCCTCTTTGAGGAAAAAGGGGTGCCGGGGAGGCGACACCCCTTTATTGCAAGTCGATGAATATAGATTATTTCCAATTCTTGTAAGGATTCTTCATGAGCATGGAGTTGTAGTACTTGGGATCGCCAGTAACTTCCTCTCCAAGCCATGCCGGACGGTCGAAGGCTGCATCCTCGCTGGGAAGCTCAACCTCGGCAACAGTGAGACCTTCGTTGTCACCGTAGAACTCGTCGACCTCAAAGGTGCGCTCTCCGGCTTTTATCAGATAGCGGGTCTTGTCAATCACTCCTGGCTCGCAAATCTTAAGCAGCTCCATTACCTCCTCGGCAGGAATTTCCTTTTCCCACTCGAAGCGGCTGGCACCACTCTCGTTGCCAATACCCTTAACGGTGATGAAGCCTTTCTCACCCTTAACACGCACACGCACCGTGCGCTCAGGTACCGAACTCAGGTAGCCTTGAGTGATGCGAGTAGCTTTAAATGCCTCATCTTTGAAATCACCCTTTACAAGGAATTTTCTTTCTATTTCTTGTGCCATAATCGTTTAATTTGCTAAAGGTTTGTTTATCATACCTATCACGCGCTTGATAGCCTGCAGGTAGTTGATGTTCTCTACACCCTCAAGCCCTACGTCGGCGATAGTCTTCTTAATGTCCTCAATCTCGGTGCTCTCGCTGTTAATGGTACGCACCATGGCACCGTTGATATAAACCTCGCCTGTCTCACAAATGGTATCATTAACCATATATCCATAGCGAGCTTTCTCAACCGTAACAGCCTGAAGGTCGGGATGCTCGTCTATCATCTGGAGGAATTCATCAAGAGTGTACTCATCCTTAGTGAGCTCGGGCATTCCCTCAACCTTGAATGCTGGGAACACTTCGTCCTTGAGCACTTTAGCGCTGATGGGGAATTCTCCCTTCATCAACGGGTTCCACTGCTCCAAGCCGTCAACCTCTTGAACGAAGGTCTTAATATCCATTTTTCCATTGCGTATCTTTGTGTTATTCACATCGTTAGTGCGACTAACGATATAAGTTTCGGTACTGTGACGCTCCCACACCTTTTCGGGAACAGGAACACTAAGACGTGCCATGCGCTTTGCTGGCTCACAAAAACAGCGACCAAAACTACGGAACTCAAAACGCGGTTTAGAAATTTCACCAATTTTTAATTCTTCTTTTGCCATTTCTTAATAGGATTTTGAAGTACTTTTTAATTGTTTAAAAGGGTTTGACAGGCAAGCTATTAGAGCCTGCCAAACCCAAGGAGTTTTATAGATTGAAGTTTACTGTATTTACTGAACTACAGTATCGTCTTCGGTGCCGGTATCTGGGTTCTTGGCACCCAAAGTCTTGTCGGCTATCATGAACTTACCTGTTCCGTTGGGACAACGGCTCCAAGTCTTCTTGTTCTCAACCAATGATTGTTCACCCCAAGCTGTAAGCTTCTCACCACGCTCAAACTTAGTAACGAGGTTGCTGTTGGGATCAAAAACCTGGAAGAGAACACTCTTCTTGGCCGAGAGGCCTTTGGTCATTGGGCGTGGGTTTGGACCACTGCCGCCCTCGCCCGGTGTGTTCTTGGCACCAACAATGCAGAAATAGCCATGTCCCATAATAATCTCGCCAGCTTCACCAACCCAAACGTCATCGCCTTCGTCCTTGCGAATTACTACGCCTTGCAGCTTAATGGGGTCATCGCCATTGTTGTAAAGCTCAAGGTATTTCTCTGCATCGGCGCCAGCACCATACACCTCGTTGATGACAAGCTTGGTATAGTCGCTTGGCTTGTCGCCTACAGTATAGTCTTTTTCAACGGTGCTGGTATATCCTGCTTCGTTGGTGATGATTACCGAATAGCTCACCTTAGTGCCGTCGGGCTGTGCCGGAATAGTTGCAGTGAAGGTGTTGCCGTTGCCAGCCATTTCAATTTCTTTAGATTCACTACCAGCTTGATAACGCAGAACAGCTTTCGAAACGTTCAGAAGTCCGCTAACCTTGGCAGTTACTACCACATCGTCAAACGAAGTGGGGGCCTCGGGATTTATTGACACGGCATCAATTGTGTTAGGTCCCTCATATACTTTGTCTTCAACGCATGCTGTCATCGCAAGTGTAGCGATAATGAGCGCGAATGCTAATTTTATAGTTTTCATTGTCTTTTTATCTTTAAAGAGTTAAACAATAGATTAGAAGTTAACCTCTAAGCGAAGGCCTAACATGCTATAGTTCACACCGCCTTTGCCCTTGCCTTCTACAATCTTGGTGTAGTCGGCAGTAGGCTTGCCATCGGCATCGTGACCCGTGAAAAGTTTGCCTTTACCATTGGCATAGCGGTCGTTATTTGAATACTGATAGTTGAGAACAATCTTCACACTGTTGTTAACCCAGTAGTTCAGGCCTACGGTAAAGTTCTCACCCGCACCACCATACACGTCTTTATTGTTAAGGGTGAGGTAATCATATCGCAGGGCAAGCTCCAAGTCGCCCCACTTGCGACCGCGAGAAGGTTGTGTAAACTCTCCCTCGGCGGTGTTGAAGCGTTGCTTACCGCCAAAGAGCAAGCACGAAGCGTGAACATACCAACCGCCAAAGTTATAGGTACCCTTTGCGGCATCTACACTGTTTCTTATCCACTCGCTCTGGATGCGGGCAGGTCCATAGTAGGCAGCACCTTCAAAACCGTAGAGAACTGTGTGGTCAACATCTTTAATCACATCGGTGTCAAGATATTTCTTGCGGTTGATGCTGGTAGCGTTGCGGGTACTGAAGCGTTCACCACCCCACTCACCAGTAGCAACATCGGTCTTGGGTGTGCGGTAAGAGGCCTTAGCACCAACATAGAGACCCCAGCTGCGGTCCTTGGCATAGGGCATCCAGCCCACTTTACCTGTAAACGAATAGCCTTGATTGCGGCCAAAGTCCTTGTTGTTGTCTTGAACATAGGTCAATTCCTCCTCTCCGGCAACAGTCTGGAAGAACACACCGCCAGTGGCACGGAAGTGGTCGCGCAGGTAAGCAACCTGCAAACCAATGTGACGCGAAGGGACAAGAGCCTTACAAACCATTGGGCGCTCCATGAAAGTGAGGTAGCGCGAGGTGGTTGTCTGCTCCATTGAGAAGTCTTCCTTGAAGTTACCAGCCTTAATCGACATGTTGGGAATTCCGTCAAACTGGATAATAGCATCCTTGAGCTCAAACTTTCCATCGGCAAAGTCTACGTCAACCTCCCCATACCAGTTGTGTGGAAGTCTCGCCTTAATGGCAAAACGTGCACGACGAATCGACACGTTGTTGCCAATGTCATTGTAGTCTTTGTTTTTGCCAAAGAACATAGCACCGTCGACTTGCACACGATTGTCAAACCACAAGCGATACTTCTTGTTCTTCGACTCAAACGTGAGGATGTTGTTGCGCTGCTCCGAGATTACTTCCTCCCGGTCAACTATCACGCCATACTGGTTGGTAGTGACGTTCTCGTCATCTTGTGCCCACACATTTCCCAATGCGGAGAAAGCGAGCACAAAGGTTAAAGTTAATAATTTTTTCATTGCACTAAACAATTAAGTTAATAAATAGAAGAATAATAATTATATCATTTGTAAATATTGTACTATGTTCACACTGCGGTCGAGGCGGAGCTTGCGGCGGAAGCGGTACCGGCTCACTTCCACACTTTTAGGCTCAACATTCATCATGCTTGAGATGTCCTTACTCGAGAAACCTAACCTCAGCAGGATTGCAAGGCGCTTCTCTTTCTCCGACAGATTGGGACAACGCATGAGCAGGCGGCTCACGAAATTTTTGTGAAGCCCTTCTACCTGGGTGTAGAAATGATCCATTTCACCAGTGAGCCGCATGTTCTCATTGAGCTTTTGAGCGGTAGCCCGCAATTGTTGGCGCAACAAGGCAACGTCTTGTTCAGAAGCCAGGTCGTTCAGGTCTTTACTCAAGTCCTCAAGATACTGACGCTGCTGCTTAATATATAAAGAAAGGTTTACCAGTTCCTTGTGTTTGATGTCGATTTCATTGGTCATAACGTTAAACTGCGACGTTACCGCAGCCACATCAAGTCGGTTGCGCTCATCACCTGCCTCGGTGTTGTGAGTAAGCTCATCGTCAAGAGCCTTCTTGGTCTGGTTGTGCTTACGCCATTGCTTAGAATACAAGATAATAAGCAGGCAAGTGATTAGCACAAAACAAGTGATAATCGACATCAAAATAGTATATTTCACTATTGTCATCAACGCCATGGCAAGCAGGAAAGCAACAATTGGTGTAGCTAACGAGATACTCATCAAGTTGATGAAGCTGCGGCGACGGGCACCGCTTGACATCTTACTGCATTCCCTGAGCTGACTGGGAGACACTATCACTGGTGTCATTCCAAGCAACAAAGTGACTGCCACATTACCGGCAATCAACACGGTGATGAGAGAATAAAGCGACGGCAAAGCCCAGCTCATGGGTTTTGCCATGGAATTCTCATTGCGGAGAACAATGGTTGCAGGAATTATCATTGCCACACTTAGCAGAGCTATTGACATCGCTATTACCGATGCCCAGGTAGCATCGATTTCGTTCAAAACCGAAGTCAGGAAAGGAGCAACAAAGAGGGCATAGTTAATGGAAAGCATTAATCCTCCCATAATAATGCCCACAAGCGCAAGACGTTTCATGTGAAGATTCTTGATGAGCAAATGGCTTTCGGACTTATAAATAAAGCTGTCAAACAATTGCTCATAAAGAAAATAGAACAACACTCCAAGCACTGGTGCAACTATCAACGACAGCATGGCCGCCATGAGCGGAAAGGAGTCGAACCCCTTCTCAAGATAAGCAACCGCCGCAATGGCTCCCCAAAAGGCTGTAATGACCGATGTGTACTGATTGGCTGTGCGAACTATCACAACTGCCATGGCAACGGTACACATTATTATTAATGATTGGGTGATTGTTAAAGGGGTATTAAATACCGTCACATTTCCAACCAAAACCGCAAGAATGCACACTGCTACCACAAACAAAAACATCACTCCAATCACACGTGTCGATATCAAGTCGCGAATGTGAATACCCAAGAAACTGACTCCAATTTCCCGGTATCCCATCCACGCCCCCACAAAGAGAAGCAGCAATATCGACATTACAATCTCCATGTTACTGATTTATAGGCTAATTGATTAGTTGTTCAGTTTGATGACCATTATTGCCAAGTGATCGGCGACACGCACAGCCTCCTCGGCCAATTCCTCGACGTGGAGTGTAAAATAGCGCAGGTGGAATTTCTGGCTAAGCTTGAAATTGTCCATCTCATGGAAAACACGACGCTTGATTGACTGTGCCAGCTTGCTCATCTCTTTTTCAAAGAAATAGATGCGGTGAATCTTCTCGGTAACGAAACGCGGTGCCTTGAAATAGTCGCGCGAAGCCTGAATAGTGCCTTCAACTGCAAGTCCGGTAATCTCAACCAGTTTCAGGAAATCAACATTCAACTCGGAGGGGAAGAACGGTATTTCTATCTCATATTGACACAGATTCTTGTAAAGCATGTTTACAATCATGTCAAGCCGTTCAAGCAACTGCATTATTTCCACACGCTGGTCACTCACTAAAGAATAAGAATACAGTTCGTTCTCTATTGTGCGACGCAAGTCTATTGTAACCTCGCGCAACCTGGTTATTGATTCCAGGTTGTCGTCAAAGTCTTTCTTATTTCCTTCGAGATAATTCTTGATGCCGTTCTTATAGGTAAGTACACATTCATCAAGATAGTCAAGGAAACTATCAAGGTCGCTTATGGTCTTATTTGTTTTCTTTAATCCAAACATATCAAAAAGTACTTAACTTTAACTATTGCAAAGATATGATATAAAAAACGTAAATGCAAATCCTATGTCGTGGAACATAAAGCAGCATGTAAATGGCATGTAGTGTTATATATTTATTTAAATAGCTATTCTTCTGCATTTTAAAATTATATATGTAGTGTAATAATAAATAAAAAATAAATTTCTTGTATAGTTTAAATATGTTTACTGTAGTGCATTATCTTTCATTACTTTTTAAAAAACACAACCATTTTAGCAGCATTTCATTATTATCATTTGTAAAAAAACACAAAATTACCTATTTCAAAAAAATAAAGTTTTATCTTTTCACGTTTTATTTATATATTTGCCAAAATATTGTATTGAACTTTATTGTTTAACAGCTCTACTATGTCCATTGTGGCAAGTAAGCACAAATCTTTTTTATAAATTATGAAGAAATTTATTGCTTTAATGTTTGTGGGTGCTCTCGCGTTTAACGCATGCACAGGTTTTTCGGCCGAAGCTAAGGTTAAGAAGGCTAAGAAAATTGCCAAAACCGAAAAAGTCGCAAAGAAATCGGAATGCAAAGACCTGAAAAAGGGCGAATGCAAGGATATGAAAACCGAGTGCAAAGACGCTAAGGCTTGTGACAAAATGAAAGCCGACTGCAAGGACGCTAAGGCTTGCGACAAAATGAAGGCCGAGTGCAAGGATGCCAAAAAATTTGGAAAAACCCAAAAAATGGGCTTCAAGAAAATGGAAGCCAAAGATGCCAAAGAGTGCGACAAGGCTAAAGAGTGCGACAAAGCCAAAGAATGTGGCAAATGCGAAATGAAGAACGAAGGCAAAGGACACCAATGTGCCCACAAGAGCCCATGCTGCAAGGAAGGTGCATGCAAAATGGACGGCAGCTGCGGCAAGCCCAAGTGCAAACCCGGTAGCACCGAGTGCTGCAAGTAAACCATCTGTTTGCACAGCTCAAAAAAGCTTATAATAAAGAAAAAACTGAGAGAGTGATCGTTTTGGTCACCCTCTTTCTTTTTAACGCTTTCTCATGTCTTACTTGACAAAAGCCACTGAGCGAAGCTTAACACAGTGGTAGGTTGCTACTTGCGGAAATGCTACTCGCAGAAGTGCTACTCGCGGAAGTAGACACGCTTAACACGAGGAGAAATGCTGGTGAGGATTTCGTAAGGTATAGTACCCCTCACATCACTTAACTGCTCAATGGGCGTGTGATTTCCAAACAGTTCCACCTTGTCGCCTACCTCACATTCGGCATCGGTAACGTCAATCATGCAGGCATCCATGCAGATATTGCCCACAGTTGGACACATAGTGCCGTTTACCCACACCTTGACATTCCCATTCCCAAAATTACGATCCATACCGTCGGCATATCCTACCGAGACCGTTGCGATGCGCGAGTCACGCTTAAGATCACCCCTCAGGCCATAGCCCAGCTTTGTGCCAGCTTTCCACTCCTTGATACTGATGATAATAGCCCTGAGTTCGGCAACCGGCAACAAACCATCCTCGCTACCGTCAAACACGGTCTTAATTCCATAAAGCCCAACTCCCATGCGCACCATGTCCATTTGATATTCAGGGAATCGCACTATGCCTGTTGTGTTGAGGATATGGCGCAAGATAGTGTGAGAGAAATTAGCCTGCAGCTGTGTTGCGCAAATGTCGAAATATTCTATTTGCCCCCGCGTGAAATCGTCCTGTTCGGGCTCATCGGCGACACACAAATGCGAGAACACACTCACTGGCATGATTACATCCTGAGAGAGAAGCAATTCTACAAGTTCAGGGATTTGCTCAAGAGTGAACCCCAATCGGTGCATACCACTGTCAATCTTGATGTGCACAGGGAAGTTCCTGGCACCATATTTGCGACCCTCCTTAATAAGCTGGCGGGCCTCCTCAATGCTGTAAACCTCTGGCTCGAGATAGCGGTCAAACATAGCCTTATAGTTCACCGTTGAAGGATTAAGTACGATAATTGGCAATGTAATGCCAGCTTTGCGCAGTTCCACGCCCTCGTCCTGCACGGCAACAGCCAGATAAGTAGCCCCACAGTCTTGTAGAGTCTTGGCAATCTCGTAGGAACCTGTTCCGTAACCCGAAGCCTTGACCATAGCAACCACTTTGGTCTTGAAGTCGATTTTCGACTTCAGGAACTTGAAGTTATGGGCAAGAGCGTTGAGGTCAATTTCCTCCACAGTCTGGTGACGGCGCACTTCAAGCATCTCCACCACCTGGAAGAATTCAAACATGGGAGCGCCCTTGACAAGCACGGTCTCGTTGTCGAAGTCACCCTGGCTCATGCTCTCGAGGAACTTAGCTGTTGACTCAAAGAACAGGTCACGGCTCGAATTGAAATACTTGCTGTAGCGGCACATGTCGGGGCCCACGCCAATGAGGCGTGTAATACCCTTGCTGCGCAACAACTCACTCACCCTGATATATAACTCATCGCCGGCAAAGGATTCGGGCATCAAATCGCTGAGAATCACGGTGGTGTGCTGCTGAGGATTGCATCGTCGCAACATGAAGTCAAGAGCTGGCGACAACGAATTATAGTCGCTGGTGTAGCCATCGGCGATGATAGTACATTCATTCACGCCTTCTATCACATCGATGCGGGTGCCCACAGGTGTGAGAAGCTTCACGCGCTCGGCTATTGTATTGTGGCTAAGACCCAAATACAGCAATACCGACACACAAGTTGCCACGTTCTCAATGTCGCGGTCGCTCGTGAAGGGCACGTCGAGCACAAACGATGAGCCCTCGTGAACGCACTCCATCATGGTGCGGTTGTCACGCTTTACAATGTTGCTCACAAACAGCGTTTTGCTGTCGTCTTTCCTCGACCAAGCCACATCTTGCGCCACATAAAGGATAGGCTCGATAGTGTCGGCCACCAGCTTATCGTCACTACAGTAGACAATACTCTCACAGCTGGTGAGAATCTTGGCTTTCTCCTCCACCTTTTCCTGCATCGACGCAAAGCCTTCGTTATGCTCATTCCCAATGTTGGTTATCACACCTATGGTTGGACGAATCATAGCCTGAACACGCGCCATCTCTCCCGTCTTGGAGATACCTGCCTCAATAATGGCGAGGTCGGTATTGTCGTCTAAGTCCCACAACGACAATGGCACACCAATCTGTGAGTTATAGCTTCGTGGTGAGCGCACAATATGATAATCCTCCTTCAAGAGCTGGTAGAGCCATTCCTTGACGGTAGTCTTTCCCCTACTGCCGGTAATGCCAATAATTGGAATGTTGAAACGGCGGCGATGATAGGTGGCAATCGCTTGCATCGCGTCCAACGAACTGCTCACTCGCAGGAAATTGGCCTCGCGCATGGCTTGGATGTCGATATTGCCACTGTACTCAATGACGAAGTTTCTCACGCCTTTATTGTAAAGGTGCTTCACATAGCGATGCCCATCATCGTTTTGCGTTGAGAGCGCAAAAAACAACGTCTCGGCAGGATAAGTCAACGACCGTGAATCGGTAAGCAACATGCTCACCTCGGCGTTCTTGTCACGCAACTCGCTGGACTCAATTCCCAGCACCTGGGCTATTTCTTGAATGGAATATTTCATATAGTTGTTAGTTTTCAGTTATCAGTTGTCTGTTATCAGTTATCAGTTACCTTTATATATGGGTACTCTTTCTTGAGATTTGCGACGACGGCTTGAGTGTCGGCATGAAAGCGGGCCACCACGTCGGGATTATTGCTCATGGGGCGATGCTTGAGGCGCTTGCTCACCCGTTCGCAGCGAGCTATCGCCTGTGTGGAACGGTCATCGAAATAGGTCGCCTGGAAAATCTGCCATATATACTCAATAGCGACATCGCTGGGATGAACCATATCGGCTGCATAAAAACGGTAATCACGCAGGTCGTCCATCACAATCTCAAAGGCAGGGAAATATCCCACAAAATCCTTGAACTGGCGCACCACATTGTTTATCGCCACTCGCAATGTGGCCTTGCTCAGAGAGTTCATTTCGAGGCCATCGGCAATGTGACGAATGGGACTCACCGTGAACAGCACGCGCAACTTGTCATTATACTCGTGCAGCCTTGCCATCACAGCAGTCAGAGCCTCGGTAATTTCATCAACACTTGCCAGGCGTCGTGTGAACTCTTGTTGCGGCACCTTGTGGCAGTTGCTCACCACCTCACCGGTGTCGCGACGACGATACACCACAGCGGTTCCCAAGGTAATGACGAGCGTAGTGCACCCGCGCAGGTGGTCATGGGCTTCGGCAATGCTGCGATTCATGCGTTCAATAGCCGCATCCTTATTGGCCATCGAGAATCGAGAGTGGAAATCATAACAGCTCCACACCCCGTTGGCAAGAAACAAGTCAGCACCGGCAATCACCTCACCATCAATAATTTTGTGCAAGGAGCCGGCAATGCTCAGCGGGTTAAAGATGGTACCAAATGGATTGACTACCACATCGACCATGGCATCCTTGAGCTTGGTGCCGATGTTGTCGCTGAAGCAGGAACCTATGAGCATCATCTTGTCGCTGTGACGCATAAAATTGTCGCCTTCGCGAGTGTGTATCGTAGTACGAAAGTCCATACCAAAAGTGTTTTAATCTGCAAATATAATGAAAGCAAGCCTAAAATCAAAATCAAAACCCTTTTTTTCATTTACACAACGCAATAAATGCTCACTCCAGAAAATTATTATTCAAGTGAATAAACGGCTAATTATTCTTTTTCACACAAGATAAAAAACAACTGATTATTCTGATTAATCTGATTTTATGCCGTAATCAATCAAACCAAAACAACAAAATAATAACCAAACCCAACCAATTTCTTTTGCTGACAGTGGGACAATTGGGACAATTGGGACAGATGGGACAGATGGGACAAAAAGGGGTTTAAGAGTTTAAGGGGGTTAAGGGGGTTAAGGGGGTTAAGGGGGTTAAGGGGTGGCAGAATGTAAAAGATCTCTTGCAAGGGAAGTTGCAAGATCAAAGTTATAAGGCTCTGTATTTTATTTCAAGATTAAAAAAGTATTATCTGATTTCTCGGTTTGATAAACCCAAATCGGTCATTAGGCGACAGAAGGTCATGATTTTAGGTCTATTTATACTATATCAGTTTTATTTATGGAATCTTGTTGCAGATATTGCCTTGGCATAGCCTGCTATGTCTTCGGCAATCTCTTTACAATCTGCTCAAAATAAATTCTGTTCTATCATAAATCCTAATGACCGATTCGGGTTAAAAGATGGAGTGAGATATAGAAGGGGTCACCATTATATGCCTAAAAAGGCATACTGGTAACCCCCTGATTTAAAATCGATTTCGTTGATCCTATAGAGCGAGAATCTTATTTCTCATATTTGGGAATGCCCACCAACTTGATGTCGAACTGTAACGTTGAATAAGGCTTTATGTCAGAACCTTTTCCAGTGCTTCCATAGCCCACGTTATAAGGCACGATGATGCGGCAACTGTCACCAATGTGCATCCTTGGCACAGCAATTGCCCACCCTTCAATAATACCGCTGTTTAAGCGACAGCGGAATAGGCTATCGGCCGGCGAAGTGCTTGTAAAAGACGAGTCGACGGGTGTTCCGTCATAGAGACAGAGCTTGTATTTCACATCGACCTGCGACGAGTACAGGGGTTTCAGATTGTCCTTTGTAAGGTTGGTGTCGTTGAACCAATGGATGAGAACCTCGGCGGCAGGATCCCAGGGAGCTGTAATGGCTGTGTAGAAGAGCTTTCCACCCTCGGTGAGCTGTGCCTGTCCCTGATACCATGCCACGTTGATGTCGTTCCACTCGGCATACTTCTTGAGGTTGTCTTCGTCTTTGTCGAAAAAGCACGACGTGGCAACGCCACCCAACAGCATCATTATCAATAATATAAACGGAATCTTCTTCATTGTATTATACTTGATTGTTAATTGTGTATTGATTTAAGCATCTTGTTGAGGCTGCACTGCTCGCCGATGATTGACGGCAGCTGGTCGATAGCCACGCGCTGCTGCTCCATGGTGTCGCGGTCACGCAATGTCACGGTGTTGTCCTCTATGGTTTGGCCGTCGACGGTGATGCAATAGGGAGTGCCAATGGCATCCATGCGACGATAGCGCTTACCCACGCTGTCCTTCTCATCGTAACGGCATGCGAAGTCAAACTTTAGCATGTCCATGATTTCACGGGCCTTCTCGGGCATACCGTCCTTGCGCACCAGTGGCAGGATGGCGCACTTGACGGGTGCAAGAGCCTTGGGCAAGTGCAGCACCACGCGAGTGTCGCCGCCTTCAAGCTTTTGTTCCTCGTAGCTTGAACACATTACCGAGAGGAACATGCGGTCAACACCAATCGATGTCTCGATTACATAAGGAGTATAGCTCTCGTTGAGCTCGGGGTCGAAGTACTGAATCTTCTTGCC
>CAMJZF010000041.1 GCA_946410125.1 uncultured Prevotellaceae bacterium
AGACATGATGTACAAGAGTGACATGAGTTCTTGTTCTCTCTTGTATCTCCTGTCTATTTTTTATGCCTGTCAAAAAAATCCTGCATCTAAAGAAAATTAGGTTGTATTCTTTTAAAGTTGCTCTTATATATAACAAGGTGTTACTTTTGCCCTAACAAGAGTTCTTTGACATACTGCCACTAATACCGTCCCAAGTAATTCAAGGCGCAGCCCAACCTCTCCCCTTGAGGGGGAGATTGAGAGGGGGCTACCCTGTCCCACCTGTCCCACTTGTCCCACTTGTCCCATCTGTCCCATAATTTTTTGGTTGTCTTGGTTTGCAATTTATTTTCTTGGTTTGACAAAAAAACTATGTTCTTGTGTGAGCTTGTGTTCTTGTGTCCTTATTGGTGATTTGTAAAATGCATGTTTATCGCACGATGAGCACTTTGGCAGTGCCTCCTCCCGAGCCGTCGGCCTGTGAAGCGATGATGGTGTAAACGCCTGTAGGCACACGGTCGCCATTGTAGTTGCATCCGTCCCAAGAAACCATGCCTCCTGTTGACTTGAGAGAGCGTATTACGTTTCCTGCGGGGTCGGCAATCTTGACAAGAGAGTTCTCCATCAATCCCGTAATGTTGATGTTGCCGCCATAGTCGGGACGCACTGGGTTAGGATAGGCATAAATGTTGCTGAAGGAAGCCTCGCCTGGTGTTGCGTCGCTCTTATACTCAGCCACGCCAAGCGGAGTGGTGACAAATACTGAATTGCTTGTGGGGTCGCAGCAAACCTGATAAATCTGGTTGCTGCCCATGACGCTGTTGGAGGCATTGAAGTTCTTGAGAACCTGCTGCCCGTCGGCACTGACGAGGAACAGCCCCGACGCATCGGTACCTATCCACTTGCGGTTGGCTCCGTCCACTGCTATGCAGTTGATGGTCTGTCCGTCAAGCAGGTAGTCGGCAAGGTTGGTGCCGTCGTTGCGTGGCACCTTGATGTGATTGACGCGGAAGTCGGCATCAAAAGCCTTGGAAGGATTAAACGCAATCATTCCAGATGTGGTGCCCATCCAGATGAGTCCGGTGTTGTCGGCTGTGATGGCCCTGATTTCATACCACTCCATGCTCTTACCGTCCTGGTCGGTGAGCTTGCCCGAAGCAAACGAGGTGCTATTGTTGAGCGACAGGTCGTTATTGTTGTTCCAGATGACTACCGGTGCCTGATACTGTCCGCTGGCAAAGACCTTGGTGTCGGCAGCTCCAATGGCAAACTGCGCGCGCTTGAAGCCACTGTGAATGAGGTTGCTGATGTGGGCACTGTGATTGTAGACGAAATCTTGGGCAGTGACGCTCGCCTTGGCCTGCTTTTCGGGAGTGAGTGCACGTACCGGGTTGTCGTTGTCTTGTGTCTGTACTATCCACAGGTTTCCTTGCGAGTCAAACCTGATTGCCGGCATTCTGGTCTTCTTGATGAACCCGCATGATTCGCCTTCATATTGTGCCACAATTTTCTTGTCGGTGACCTTCATGACACCCTTCTTGCGCGTGCTAAAGAAGTAGGTGTTGCTCTCGTTGGGCGAAATTTCCAGCCAATTGCTGCAGTAGCTGCCCTCATTGTCGGGCTCGGGCATGTCTTCGGGAGTGACATCTTCCCAAGTGGTGCCGTCGTAGGTGTTGAACAGCGTCTTGTTGGCAAGAACAAAGTTTATGTCCTTGTCGAGAATGTCGTCAAGCACAGCGTTGTCGCTGGTGTTCATCAGGAATAGCTTGTCGCGGGCAGTGTCATAAGTCATCCAGAACGGGATGGAATTGATGTTGATGGCATTGGGTTTTACATTGGCAGTGACAACGTCGCCATCGAGATGCCTCAAACCACTGGCATCGAGCACCCACATGGCATCGCCGCCCTCAAGGCTGGAGTAGATGCCTGCTCCATCATGGCGCACCGCATTGTCGCCACTGGCACTAATGGTATAGTAATAGTCGGCTTTGTCGAAACTAACCACATAATCGCCATCGCTGAGCTTGCCCACAGCCACGGGGTTGCCAGCGGCCAGCTTGGTGGCTCCAAACGACAGCTTGTCGCCATTAGCGGTAACGGTGACGAGAGCGAGCTGTTTCTTGTCGAGGACGAAGAAACGATTGTCGGCAATGGGCACCATTGGTCCCGCCAGAGCCAGCGACTGAGTGTTGAAATCGCTTAATTGCTGAATGTGTCTTGATGCAGGGGCATAATAGATTGTGCCGTTTTGGTTAACAATCAGGTAGTTTCCTAAAAACATGGCACTGTTCATCGCCTTGTCGCCAACGTAGGATGTGGTGACCTCAAGCTTGTCGTCGTTGAGAATTACGAAGCCAAAATCGGTGGCGACAACCGCGCGGTTGTCGTTGGCAAAAGTTATATCGTTGATTGTTTTGGAAACGGTGATGTCGGCATTCTTAATGTCGCTGATATTGCTCACGTTACCACTCTTTATATCAATCACATCAATGTTAGAGTTGAGATAAGCAACCATAACATATTCCTTGTCCTGATTGAAGTAGATGTTCTTCACTCCCGAGTCGTTAAGGTAATTGGCGCGGTTAAGATGCTCGTTCTCTTGCGACTGCTTGTCATAGCGGTAAAGGTTGCCACTTGCAAGGTAATAAACCTCGTCGCCGGTGTCGATGCAGTTGGTTATATTCTCGCCGGCAAAGATGGGGTGCAGTGTCCATCGTCCAAAGTCGTCCTGTGCCTGTAAGGAGAGTGCCACGAGTGCAATTACCAGTGTGATGATATGTTTCATTGTCTTGTTGTTCGTTTGGTTGTTTAGGAGTTGTTTATAATCGGAATAATGATATTTGATATAGGAGGAGTGGAGACCTGTTCTCTCCACTCCACTCAAGTTTTATTGCTTAAACCTCAACTATTTTATTACTGCTATTTTGGTCAGAGGCTTGCCCGTAGTGTCGGGAGTGCCCTGTGAGGCATAGACATTGTAAACACCGGTCTTGACAGGAGCGCCATCGGTGTTGCACACATCCCAGTAAGCAGTTCCGCCGGTTGATTTGGTCGATGCCACTACGTTGCCTCTGGCGTTGGTGATTACCACGTTGGAGTTGTCCATCAATCCCTGTATTGTCACATAACCGGTGAATGTGTCCTGCACGGGATTGGGATAGGCATAAACGTTGCTGTAGTCGCTCTGTGACGGGGTGATGTCGCAGTAATACTCAACTACGCCCTTGGGTGTTACCACAAGTACCGAATTGGTGCCTGCATTATAGCACACGCTGTACACTTGGTCGCTTGGCAATGGGCTGTTGGCCATGTTGAAATGCTTTAAAATCTCGGAACCGTCGGCACTCACAAGATAGATGCCTGCCGAGTTGGTTGCCAGCCACTTGCGGTTTTGGGTGTCGCAGCTGATGCAGTTGACTTGGAACCCTTCGAGCAGAGTTTCGTTAACATCAGCACCTTCATCTTTTGTGACCTTGATTCTATTGATGTGGAAATCATCGTTGAATGCCTCGCGCGGGTCGAAGCTGATTACGCCACTCACCGTGCCAATCCATATCATTCCATCGTTATCGGCCTTGATATAAACCCATCCCCAAGTAGAGAAGTATTGATTTTCCTGGTCGTTAAAGCTGTCAAAAGCTTTGTAACGCTTGAGTGAGAGGTCGTCGTTGTTTTCCCAAATTACAAGAGGTCTGGCATAATCGCCAGGGGCAAACACCTTAACGTCGCCAGCACCAATGTCGAATGTCATACGTTTAAAGCTATCCTTACCATTTTTACACACACCTCCTAAATTGAATGAGACAAAATCGGCATTGCTAACAGAGGTTTTCAGCTGATTCTCGGCCGAAATCACCACAACTTCAGTTGACGAATCATTTAAATAGGATTGAGCTATCCATAAGTTGCCTTTAGAGTCAAAAGCCAAACCTGATGCTCTTTCGCTTACGGGACTGTTGGTTGATCTATATCTCACAACAATGCTGTCGTTTTGCACTTTAGCAATACCACCCAATTTGCGTGAGCAATAGAAGTAGGTGTTGGGCTCATTTGGTGAAACCACAATCCAGTAGTTTCCTCCATAGTCAAGGATGTTGGGAGGGGTAATGTTGCGCCATTGCGTGCCATCCCAAGAACAAATCTCGGTGTTGGTAGACGAATCATATACTTGCAGTATACGGTTCTCGGCAGTGCGGCAAAGTAACGTGCGTTGTTGCGAGGGGTCATAAGTGGTCCAGTATGCTCTATTCTTGATGCTGATGGCATTGGGGACAACCTGGGTGGTTGTCACGCCATTGACGATGTGAGAGAGCCCGTCGGCACTGAGGGTCCACCAGTTACCTTCTTCCTGTGAAGTGACTAAAGCGTTGCCGTCGTGTTTTGTGGCATTTCCGCCATTGGAATCGAAAGTGTAATAATAATTATAACTAAGGTACTGACTATGATCCAGATAAACGAACTTGCTTGCCACAAATCCTGTAGCGGTGGGCTGTACCGATCTTGCCTGGCCGGTAGCCACAGCTTGGTTGGAGAAGGATGCCGTGCCATCTGAAGCTTTGGTCATTGTCACCACATAAAGAGCACTGCTGGTTGCAAGGAAGAATTTATTGTTGCTGATGGGATAGATAACACCTGCCCCGGCACTGTTGGGGGCGCTTTTGTGCCAATGCGCGAGTTCTACCTGCTCATCGGCATTGCAATAATAATAAGTGTTGGCGATGCTCATTACCTTGAGGTCGTCGATGATAGCGACCGAAGTGGTAATGGCATCATAGTTCCTCACCTCAATTACATTGAATGAGCCGTCCTCCAGGACGATGTATCCAAAGCTTGTGGCAATATAGGCCTTGTCACGGGCAAAGTTCACGCTGTTGATGGTCTTGGCTCTGTTCATTACCACATCCTTGATAGCGGGCACATTTACCACGTTGCCATTGCTCTCGAGAATGTCGATGTTGCAGTCGTCGTAGACAATAACCAAATAGTCTTTCTCGTAATTGTAATGGATTTGGCTAATGCTTATGTCATTAAGCACTCCGTTGGCATCAAGAACCGGGTTGGCTTGAGTGGCCTTGTCGTAACAGAAAAGACTGCCGTTAGACAGATAGTAAATTTTACTGCCTGTATCAATACAATTGGTTGAATTGTCCCCCACGAAATAAGGGTGTATTTTCCATTGTCCAGCTCCAATTTGAGCACTTGCTATTAAGGCTATCAACGATAAAGCACAAGAGATGAAATATTTTCGCATCATGTGGTATATTTTTTTGCACAAAAAAAGAATATAATATATAATTATAACGTTATTGGTTGCCTTAAAATTGTGTACCGCAAGCATAATATTACACTAAGGGCTCCGGTTGTTTTTTAACAGGAGCCCTTAGTGCTTGTTGCCATGCCCCTTCAACAAGGGGCAATATAATATAGCTAATTACTTAATGATTGCTATTTTAGTCAATGGGTCGCCGGTGGTGTCGGGAGTTGCCTGTGAAGCATAGACCTTGTAATATCCTGTCTTCACGCGCGCGCCAGTCTCATCGCTGAGGTCCCACAGTGCAATGCCGCCGGTGGATGTGAGAGTCTTTACAGTATTGCCGTCGCCGTCGGTAATTACAACGTTGGAGTTGCTCATCAATCCATTGATTGAAACCATTCCAGTGAAATCGGGTTCTACCAGGCTTGGAGAAGCATATACGTTGCTGTAATCGTCTTGCGAAGGTGTAATGCCGGGGAAGTACTCAACAACTCCCTTAGGAGTTACCATCATCACCGAATTGGTGGCATGATTGCAGCACACGCTGTAGACCTGATCGCTTGGCAGAGGGCTGTTGCTGGAGTCGAAATGCTTGTAAATTTCCGATCCATCGGGGCTTACGAAGTAAACACCAGAGGTGTTGGAGCCAATCCATTTGCAGTTTTGCGCGTCGACGTCGATGCTGTTGACTTGAGTAGCTTCGAGCAAAATGCCGCCGCCTTCATAGCCTTGGTTCTTGGTGTATCTGATGCGATTGACAGTAAAATCGTCGTTAAAGGCCTCACTGGGATTGAAAGAAATAACACCATCGACCGAACCAGCCCATATTATGCCGTCTTGATCGTCCTTAAAGCAAAGCCAGCCCCATGGCTTGTAATCTTTTCCCTCTTGATCGGTGAACGAGGAAATTACTTTATACTGGTTGATGCTAAGGTCATCGTTGTTGTTCCAGAAAACTACAGCCTCGTTCCATTCACCGCGGGCAAAGACTTTAGTGTCGCCTGCTCCTATGCCAAAAGCGAAACGCTTGTAACCACCATGTACTGAATGGCAAGCGCCTCCCATATCATTGATTATAAACATTTCAGGGTTAACGGCATCGCCATGAATAAGTTGATTTTCGGGTGTTATAACAAATGCGTCTCTATAGCCTGTTTCTGTTTCATTGCTTGGACTTTTTGACAGGGGCATCCACAAGTTGCCCTTGGAATCAAATTTAAGCCCCACGCGGTAAGTGACCGGACTATTAGCAGCTTTGTAACGTGCTACAACAGTATTGTTCTTAACCTTAACTACACCACCCTCAGTTCTAAGACAATAAAAGTAAGTGTTAGGCTCATTGGGTGATACAACGATATCGATGTTGCCCCAAGCATCGTTATTGTTTCCTTGTGGAGCACCTGTCGGAGTTATGTCTTGCCAAGCACTGCCGTTAAATGAGTTGATTTCGGTCCGTCCATTATTGAGAGCGTCAAGCACGAAGTTGTCGGTAGTGCGGTTAATGATAACACGTTGCATGCTGGGGTCGTAGGTTGAATAATAGGCATTGGCGGTAATGTTTATGCCATTGGGCTTTATATAGTCGCCCTTCACACCATTGACGATGTGGGCCAAGCCATTAGCGCCAAGTACCCACCAGTTGTTGCTTTCTTCCTGGCTTGTGTAAATCTCATTGCCGGTCTTTACGACTTTGCCACCACCATCTGAGTTAAAGGTGTAGTAAACATTTTTATTTGGAACGCTTATCACAAAGCCACCAGGATAATGCTGCACTGTAGTGGGTGCTGAATTTAATTCTTGTATTGCAGTAAAGGTACATGTGCCGTCGTCGGCAGTAGCGATTGTTTCTACTTGTAAGGTACCAGTGCAGGTAAGGAAGAACTTAGTGTCGTTGATGGGATAGATGCGTCCATCTCCCGCACTGTTGGCAACCTGCTTGTAGGCGTCAATGGTCTCGACCTGCTCGTCGGCATTGCAATAGTAGAACTTTTTATTCAGGCTCATCACCTTGATATTGCCAATTTCGGCAACCGAAGTCACATTGGTGTCATAGTTCCTGACTTCCTTTACCGAAAAGTTGGTGTTGTCAAGAACCAGGTAGCCAAAAGAAGTTGCGACGAAAACCTTTCCGTTACTAAAAGCTATGTCGTTGATTTTCTTGGTCCCGTGCATGACAACGTCCTTTAATGCCGAGATGTTGCTCACTGAGCCATCGGCATGAATGACATCGATGTTGCAGTCGTTGAAAGCCACAAAGAGATTTTGCTTGGAGTAGTCATAATAAATTTGATTGATTTCCACGTCACTGAGTGAGTTGGTGGCATCAACAGCTTTATTGGTTTGCGCTGTCTTGTCATAGCAGAAAAGACTGCCACTTGCCAAGTAATACACTTTATTGCCTGCATCATAGCAGTTCTTGATATTGGAGCCAATAAAATAAGGGTGAATTTTCCATTGTCCCGCACCCAATTGCGCACTTGCCATCATGGGGAGAACCAGGAATAATGACAATAATAATTTCTTTATCATATTTCTTAGTTTTTTATTATCAAGTATATATCTAAATAATTAAACGTGAAGCGGTCAAATAAATTGTGTATCAACAGCATTTAATATCTCAACTCATGCTCAACATGGTTGCGTGGAATGTTCTTAAATGAGAACTTGCACCACTGGCCGGTGACACTGCTGTCGTAGCGCAGGTAAATTCGGGCATTTGCCGGAATAAAGTCGACTGTTACGCGCCCAGTGTAGTAGTTCTCCTTGCCTCCAAGGGTTGATGCTTTACCTTTCTTTTCTTCAATGGTAAGCTTGTCGTCGATGATTGTGGCAATGATGTTTACTGTTTCACCATCAACAAGTTGTAATCCCTTGCGCTCTATCGTTACAGTGCCATCGCCGTTGGCAATGAACTTGAGCTGGCTTTGAGTGGCTACATCAAAGTCGGGGTCTTCAATAGGCTCCGTTTCATAGACATTGATATAAGACGTCGCCGGCTTTATCCTCTTTTGAGTCAGGAAAAAGCCCACTACTGCCATCGCTACGCAAAAGGCTATAGTATAAAATTCTATTGATGTAAAGTCCATTATCGGTCAAAGGTAGATAAAATCTTTGACATAACGGTTGTTTTTACAAAAAAAAACACAAAAACGATAATTATAGGGTTTCATGGAGCCATAACTTACTCTTGTATTCTCTTTTTTAGGCTCTCTTGAGAAAATAATTACTTAAAAATTGGATTTACGCCAAGAATTATTGTTATTTTTGCAAACTGAAAAGATGAAAAAACTCGATAATATCTATAGTTTGATTGGTCAGGAGCTTAATCGGCTCAATCAAGTAATTGAGGATTCACTCCAGAGCGACAATCAATTGATGAATACCATAGTCTTTAATTATTTGAAGACTAAGGGCAAGCAGTTGCGTCCCATTTTGGCACTTCTCAGCGGCAAGCTCATGGGGGGCATCAATGAGCATGTGATAACCGCTGGAGCAGCCATTGAAATCCTTCACAACGCGTCGCTCATCCATGACGACGTGCTTGACCAGAGCAGGCAACGGCGTGGTGCCGACACAATAAATAGCGTGTGGGACAATCATGTGGCTGTTCTCGTTGGTGACTTTTTTGTGAGCCGTGCGCTCGTGTGTGCCAACCGCACCCATAACAGCGAAATCCTTAATGTCCTTGCCAATTTGGGTGCCAATCTCTCACTTGGCGAGATTGACCAGTTTGACACTGCCCGCAATCACAATATCAACGAGGAGGCCTATTTCAAAATCATTGAGCAAAAGACTGCCACCCTTTTTACGAGTTGTATCGAAGTGGGAGCCCTGGCAGCGGGAGCATCGGCCAACGACCTGGGCAACCTGAAGGAGTTTGCACGTTTGCTTGGGCTATGCTTCCAAATCAAGGACGACACCTTCGACTACTTCCACGACCCTGTGGTAGGCAAACCCACTGGCAACGACCTGCGAGAGGGAAAAGTGACGTTGCCTCTAATTTACGCCTTGTCGCTTGACGAGCGTCCTGAGCGTGACGTGATGCTTGAAATTCTCAACAAGCCTGCCTACGAAAATGGTGATATTGACTGCCTTGTAGAGTGGGCGAAGGACTGTGGCGGCATTGATTATGCCTATGGCAAAATGCACCAGTTGTGCCAGGAAGGAGAGGCTTTGCTTGATGTATATGGCGACAATGAGTGCACTCAGGCACTGAAAGACATATTCCACTATATCATTGAGCGCAACAAGTGAGAGATGTGAAGGGAGAGTGGAGAGTGGAGAGTGGAGAGATGTGAGAGATTTTCAGCGAAACGTTCTCTACACTTTTTACTTAGGCACTTGAAGCTCATGCACAGCGAGTTGCGTTAACTCCTTTATTGAAAACAATAAAACAATAAACGAAATATTATGAACAAAGTTATCATCATTGGCTGTGGCGGTGTAGGAACCGTGGTGGCACACAAGTGCGCCAAAAATCCCGACGTGTTTAACGAGATAGTTATTGCTTCGCGGCACAAAGAGAAATGTGATGCAGTGGCTAAGGCTATTGGTGCCCCTAATATCACCACCGACGAAGTGGATGCCGACAGCGTGGAGCAACTGGTGGCTTTGTTCAAGCGCCATAATCCAAAATTGGTTATCAATGTGGCGTTGCCTTACCAGGACCTTACCATCATGGATGCCTGTCTTGAGTGTGGGGTGAACTATCTTGATACTGCCAATTATGAGCCACGCGACGAGGCTCACTTTGAGTACAGCTGGCAATGGGCTTACCGTGAACGCTTTGAGAAGGCTGGGCTGACAGCCATTTTGGGATGTGGCTTCGACCCTGGCGTGAGTGGAGTTTACACCGCACGTGCCGCCAAGCACCATTTCAAGGAGATTCATTACCTCGACATCGTGGACTGCAATGCCGGAAATCACGGAAAGGCATTTGCTACAAACTTCAACCCTGAAATCAACATACGCGAAATAACCCAAAAGGGGCGTTATTACGAAAATGGCAAGTGGGTGCAGACTGGTGCGCTCGAAATTCACAAGCCTCTCACTTATCCCGAAATTGGTCCTCGTGAGAGTTATCTCATGTATCACGAGGAACTGGAGTCTCTTGTGATTAACTTTCCCACAATCAAGCGTGCCCGCTTTTGGATGACCTTTGGCGAGGAATATCTTACCCACCTGCGTGTTATTCAAGATATTGGCATGGCTCGTATCGACCCGGTAATGTATCAAGGCATGGAAATCATTCCATTGCAGTTCCTCAAGGCGGTGTTGCCTAACCCTCAAGACCTGGGCGAGAACTACACCGGTCAGACGTCGATTGGCTGTCGCATCAGTGGCATTGGCAAGGACGGTAAGCCGTTGACCTATTACATTTACAACAACTGTGACCACCATGTGGCATTTGAGGAAACCGGTATGCAAGCCGTAAGTTACACCACCGGCGTTCCTGCCATGACGGGCGCGATGATGTTCCTCAAGGGGCTGTGGTGCAAGCCTGGCGTGCATAATGTCGAGGAGTTTGATCCCGATCCATTCCTGCAGGTTCTCAATGAGCAAGGCCTTCCCTGGCATGAAATTTTCAATGGTGACCTCGAGTTGTAAATCAATCCTCAGTAGGTGCTATGAAGTAATCATTTAAAAACTTTATGGCAAAATCTCTGCTTTGGTCTAAAATATCATTGTGGGTGATGTTGTGGCTGTTTTCGGCCGCACTTCTTATGGTTGCTTCGTGGGATTCTTATCTGCATGACTTTTATCTGAACTATGATTCGCCATGGTTTTTCATGTGCGGGAAAGCTTGGATGAATGGGTTGACCCCCTACGTTGATTTTGCCGATAGCAAAGGACCCTTGCTGTGGTTAATCTATGGTATGGGCTATCTGATAAGTCCTCGCGACTATACGGGAATCTACTGGATAAGCACCCTGGCCTTTACAATAGCTTTTTATTATACCTATAAAAGCGCATTGCTTGTAACCGGCAATCGTGCAACTGCCGCATTAGCCACATCAATAATGGCTTTCTTGCTGTTGGTGAAGTGGATTCACGACGAGACGCGTTGTGAAGACTTTTGCTGTGCGGCGATGATGCCGGTAGTGTACTTTTATAAAATGCGATAACGCGACATCTGGCAATGGCTCGCTGGTTAAGAAGTCGGCATTTACACTTGGAGTAAGTTTGGGTGTCACTTTAATGATTAAATACAATTTTGCAGCAATGGTTGCCATAGCAATTCCTTATTTTGCTTGGATAATACCACGTCGGTTTAACTATTCTCCGTGGCAGGCTTTGAAATGGATTGCGATGGGTGCTGGTGCAGTGATAGCCCCCATTGTCTTTGTACTGGCTGCTCAAGGATGCTTTGTCGATTTTTTAAGAGAGTATTTTCTTGTTACAGCTAAGACCATCAACAATTTACAAACGGCAGGAACCGTTGGACAAAAAATGTCACTTGTGTTAGGAAGCCACTTGGTGCATAAATACCTTTCTTTAATCATCGTGCTGTTCCTTGTTGCCGTGTGGAAAGTGCGTTCATGGCGATGGCCTTTAATTGTGGCTTTTGTTTGGTTTGTAATTATTATTGCTCTCAATCTTAAACACCCATTCTACCTGCAGCCATTGTCTCTTCTTGCCATGCCGGGAATTGCTGTGGCGGTCAAGCCTCTTGGCAAAATGTTGGGCAGGTGGCAATGGAGGGTCGCTGCTGCCGTTGCCGTTATGGCGTTGTTGATGTGGGGAAGTAATAAAACTGCGTTTTACAACTTGCCCGAAACTACTAAACAAAGGGTGTTTTACTACTTTGCAGCTCTTGAAGCCCAATATGAGCAGCCTAAGATTATTTACTTGAATTGTTATGATTTGGGAAGCAGTGTCCCGGTTGATGCCCTGCCGGGGTGTAAGTATTGGGGCACGCAAGCTGGGGCTACTTCTCAAATGATTGAGGAAAACCGCGAGGCAGTGCTTAACGGCAATGCCGATGTGGTGATAGTTGAGACTAAAGATCAATCAGGACGCAGGCTGCTTGACAGCATAGGCTATCATTGTTATACTACTCGTGGTGTAGGAGTTGAGTATTTCGACCGAGTTCTTTACAGCCGTTTGCCGCTCGACACCGTTAAAGCAGCGGCATTTCACATAACTCCCCGTGACATTGTTACCAAACGAAGATTGTTCCCTTACCCCCAAACCCTAATGACCAATTTGGGTTAATGATTTCAACCCGAAACAAGTAAGGCTCAATGTGTTGCCGGCTTGTTGGTTATCCTTCGGCTGATTTCCTCGGCAATAACCTTAGTGGCTTTATAGGACCAATGTGTGTCATTATACATAAACACGTCTTTTTCATGTTGCTCAATCAAGGGCAGTAAATATTGCTTGGTAAGCATGAGGTTTGGAGTGTCGCCTACTATCCTGCCAATGTCCTCTATGACAGTCTTCTTTGGGTAAGGGTTGTTGACAATGTGGTTTTGGTATAAATCATACTTGTCGACAGCTACAAGCAACATCAACCTGATGCCTTTCTCTGATGCTTTTTCATTTAATGTTTTGTAGACGTATCTTACTTGGGCCTCGTCTTCTTTCTTGATGCACAGGCCATTCTCGATGTCTTCATGTGTAAAATACAATTTGTCGGGATTGTCCGACCTGAAATAGTCGCCGTCTAATTTGGCTGTATAAGCAACAGGCTTAATTCCCAGGTGAATAAGGATAAAGTCTCTTGCTCTCGAAACCGACCATTGGCTTTGCACCTTAACCGACGATGCTTTATTGGGGAAATCTTTCTTGCCTTTCTTAAAAGAGTTCATGAATAATTCAAAATATCTTTCTCCACATTCTACAATCAAGACTTTGGCCTTTGTTGAGTCAATAAGATTGTCATCTAAGACATTATAGGCAAATTGGAATGGATTGGCAAACAAGTCACGGTCACAATTTGCGACAGTGAATCCATTCAGGCTTAGGTAATTTTGATAACCGCCATTGGTTTGTTGTGAAAAGGAGTCACCAATAGTGAGGACATCAACATTTACCGTGTCTAAATCTTCAACCTTGGTTAATATAGTAAATAGCGTGTCTTTTATCATTTCTTTTTTCAACATCTTGTTGTAAGAATGACCAAAGGGAATACATGCCGCTCTACCAATGTCGCCACTGGCTCTTGGGCTCGCATAGAGGGTGATGTAAACGACACATCCCACTATGATTAGCCAAACGGGCAGCACGGTATATGATATCTTTATCAGGAATTTTTTCATTGATGTTAGAATTGAAAATAGATAAAAGTCTGTACAGTGCCTGAATACATGAACATGACATAGACGATTGCCATGTAAATGCCATATCTTACTAAAGAATACCTGAACAGGCCTTTTGATGGAATTTGCAGGGCATGTTCTTTGTCACGTTGCAACCACTCGCAAGTCAGCAGCAAGAAACCATATAACAGACATTGTTTCCCAACGAACATTGATGAATCAAAGAAATTATTGCTAACCATTGCCGAAAGGAAACCTATAGCTTGTGTAATAGATTCGCAACGGAATATAATCCAACCGATGACTGCAAGGAAAAAAGTGAGTGCTATTTGGCAAATTTCTTTTATGGTTGGAAAAAAACGGTGGTAGGCAACCACATTTTTGTACTTGGTATTTATGCCCAGCAGGTTGTAAATGGCGAGTAATGTCGCGTGAAACAATCCCCAACAGATAAAGGTCCAGTTGGCACCATGCCACAGCCCGCTCACTCCCCACACGATAAACACATTGAGGATATTCCTCCACTGGCTGCAGCGGCTGCCGCCTAATGGGAAATAGATGTAATCTCTAAACCATGTTGTGAGCGAAATGTGCCAGCGACGCCAAAACTCGGGAATGCTGCGTGAAAAATAGGGAAAATTAAAATTCTTCATCAGACTAAACCCGAACAGGCGAGCAGTGCCAATCGCAATGTCGGAATAACCTGAGAAGTCGCAATAAATCTGCAAGGTGAATAATACTCCAAGAATAAGTAATGTGAAACCGGGCAGTTCCTGATATTGCCCCCAGTAATTGTTGACGGTAGAGGCACAGGTGTCGGCTACAACCAATTTCTTTAGCAGTCCCCATAGTATTTGTCGCATTCCATCAACTGCTTTGGCATAATCAAAGCTGCGGTTATGCTGGAATTGAGGCAGCAGATTAGTTGCCCTTTCAATAGGACCTGCTACCAATTGTGGAAAGAAGCTGATGAATGCAAAGAACTCAACAATGTCGTGCGTGGCAGGCAGTTTCTTCTGATAGACATCTATGGTATAGCTCAATGCCTGGAAGGTGTAGAAACTAATTCCAACGGGTAGGATTATATTAATTGTTACCCAATCTAAATGCCAGCCTAACGCGCCAAACAATTCATTGAGAGTTTCAACAAAAAAATTGTAATACTTGAAGAAACCAAGTATTACAATATTCAATACGATATTAGATGCGCTCACTATTTGCTGCTTGCGACGCTGCCCTTCAAAATGTTCCAATAATAAGCCGCTGGCGTAGCTGCCAAACGAAGTCACAACTATCAACAGCAAGAAACGCCAGTCCCACCAGCCATAAAAAACATAGCTGGCAACGACAACCAACAGATTCTGCCACTTGCGTTTAGGGAAAACGAACCAATAGAGCAGAAATACTATTGGTAAAAAAATCATGAAATCAAAAGAATTGAAAAGCATGCTTTCTTTCTCTTGGAAATCTTAATAACGTCACTAAATAGCTCGCGCAAGACACAAATGTTTTGAGAAAAGTACTATTTCAGCGCAAATTCCTTCTTGAGAGTATCGACGTAGTCGAGTTTCTCCCAGGTGAAGAGTTCCACTTCGATAGTGCGGTCACCTTCATAGAGCGACTTGAAATGCTTGCTGATGACTTGTGGCTTGCGTCCCATGTGACCATAAGCTGCTGTCTCCTTGTAGATTGGGTTGCGCAACTTGAGGCGTTTCTCTATCTCATAAGGAGTCATCTTGAAGGTGGCTTTCAGCTTCTGTGCAATCTCGGCATCGCTCTCTGGCACATGGCTGGTGCCGTAGGTGTTGACATAGAAATTCACCGGCTCGGCAACTCCAATGGCGTAGGACACCTGCACGAGCATCTCGTCGGCTATGCCTGCGGCAACTGCGTTTTTGGCAATGTGACGTGCGGCGTAGGCAGCACTGCGGTCAACCTTGCTTGGGTCCTTGCCACTGAAGGCACCGCCACCATGGGCGCCACGTCCGCCGTAGGTGTCGACGATAATCTTGCGGCCAGTCAATCCGGTGTCTCCATGAGGCCCGCCAATGACGAACTTACCCGTTGGGTTCACCTTAAGATTCTTTTCACTGTCAAAGCCATCAAAGAGCCGTTTCACCTCCTCGGGCTGCTTCTCGATAACGTGAGGAAGCAGTATGTTGGTGATGTCTTGGCGGATGCGGGCAAGCATTCGCTCGTCGGCTTCTTCTTGCGAGATACCGTCGGGTTTTACAAAATCGTCGTGCTGAGTGCTTATGACAATGGTGTCGATGCGCACGGGACGATGTGTCACGTCGTCATATTCTACTGTCACCTGGCTCTTGGCATCAGGACGCAGATAAGGAATCACGCAGCCCTTGCGCAGCGTGGCGAGTTCGCGCAGTATGGCGTGCGCCAGGTCGAGGGTCAGCGGCATGTAGTCGGGGGTCTCGTTGCAGGCATAGCCAAACATCATGCCCTGATCGCCAGCGCCTTGCTGTTCCTCGTTGTCGCGGTCCACGCCGCGGTTAATGTCGTCGCTCTGCTCATGAAGAGCCGAGAACACGCCACATGAGTCTCCGTCAAATTTATACTCACTCTTGGTGTATCCAATTTCGTTGATCACACCACGAGCCACCTCCATCAAGTCGATGTAGGTTTTGCTTTTTACTTCACCGGCAATAACAACCTGACCGGTTGTAACAAGGGTTTCACATGCCACACGGCTGTGTGGGTCAAATGCCAGAAAATGGTCGAGTAATGCGTCGCTGATTTGGTCAGCCACTTTGTCGGGATGTCCTTCCGACACCGATTCACTTGTAAACAAATAGTTCATTTTTCCAATCTTAATTAGAAGTGGAAAAACGCTAAGATTCTGTGAAAGATTTGAGGGATAATTCGCAGTTTTAGCATTTTTTTTAGTGGTTGCAAGCAGCCAAATTTTTCCACTTGGTTAATATTATGATTCTTTTATTCACAGGGGATAGCCCCATTTTTGCGGTTGCAAAGGTAATGCTTTTTCCTGAAACACAAAACTTCTTACCTGAAAATACCGACAAATCTCCCAGTAATAGTGCAAAAAAGACATTTTTTAGACCAAAGAAATAGAAATAACACAACCCGCTCTCGGCCTAATGACCAATTTGGGTTTAATGCGTCCTGTGGTTGTGCGAGAATAATCGTTGCGGAAGTTCCATGGCAAGAATGATTCCCAGCACTATGGCAATTGCAATCTTGCAAGCTGTCCAGCCGCTGTGCATCGAGAGGTCAAACTGGGCATCGGTGAGATAATAGGTAAACCAGAAAATGCCGGCTCCGGGAACCAGTGGGAAGATGCCGCACAACAAAAATCCCTGTGCCGGAATGCGGAATGGAATTGCTGCCATGCGTGAGAGTATGCACACCAATGTTGATGCCGCTAAAGTTGCAACAACGGGCGATGCATTGCACTGGCGCACCAAAATCAAGTAAAGCGCCCAGCCAATGGCTCCTATCACTCCGGCAGGGATATAGTGCTCGCGGTCAATACCAAACAGCAATGCGAAGGCTGCCGTGCCGGCAAAGGCGGCAAAGGTTTGCCACAACAGGCTGGCGGTTTCGGGGTTTACCATCATGCTCAGGTTTATGACCCCTCCATGCATTGAGCCGTCAATAATGAATGACAAAGACACCCCCACCGCTATGCAGAAGAAGCCTAACATGGCATCGGTGAGACGGGTAAAGCCGGCAAGATAATCAGAGTTGGCAAGGTCGCGCACTCCATTGACAAAGGGCACTCCAGGAATCAACGGCATGATGGCACCAATAATGATATTGGCAAGGCTGCTGCCAAAGCCAAGGCGCCACGAGGCAATGCAAAGCAGTGTTGCCAACAGGGCATTGACGGTGCCGCCCACAATCTTTGACATGTAGCGGCTGCTGATGCCCAGCACAAAGGCATACAATAATAATCCTACTACAAGAGCTGCCGCACAGTCGGCCCAGCCGCCACCAAACACAGCGCAGAACCCCGAAGCTCCTATTCCAGAACCTAAAATTTGCTCCCACGCTGGCTTGGGTGCTGCCGAACTGATTTTTTCCAGTCGTTCACGGGCTTCGGCAAGGTCTACTTTGTCGTTGGCAATATCATAGCTCAGCCTATTTACCGCCACAACCTTCGACAGCTGAATGGCTCGCAAGGGGATAAACTCCACGTTGGCATAGGTCGATGCCTGTCCACCCGATTTGGTGACTTTGTTGGCGTGACCGGTGGTAAAGATTCCATTGGAGAGTACAAAGAAATTGCCCGAATCCACGCCATAATGCGATGCTATTCGGCTCATGATGTCCTCTACTCGAGATATTTCAGCTCCATTTTCGAGCAGTATGTGCCCTGCCTTGGATGCCACATCCAGCACTTCGGTAAAGTCTGTTGGTTTTGTCATGCCTTAAAAACAAGTGATAATTGTCATGATAACTGTCTTCGACACAGTTGCCATTTTTTGGGGTTCAAATTTCCGAAAAATTCTATAATTCTCCAAGTAATCGGAGATTTTCGTGAAAAAACTCAAGAAAATTTGGTAATTTGCCAATTTTATGGTAAATTTGCCACAAAATTTGGAATTATTATGGCTGATAATGAAGTTGCTGAACGTATAAAGTTCTTAATGAAAGAGTTAAACTACCGCCAGGTAGATTTTGCTCAAAAGATTGATGTTGACACGTCCAACTTGTCGAAGTATCTCAATGGGCGCTTGGCTATGAGCGAGGCACTTATCAACAAGATTGTAGTGAATCTCGGCGTTTCGAAACAGTGGTTGGAAACTGGTGAGGATCTGCCGTTTGCCAAGCAACAGCCGCAACAGTTGGTTACTGTGCCCGATTCACGCATTGTCACCGAGCCCAGTGGAGCTGTTGTCAAGCGTGGCACACCGGTTTATGACATTGACGTGACGGCAGGATACATGCCACAGGCGCGCATGTTTACCGATGACCAGATAGTGGGTTTTGTCGATCTTCCCGACATGACCGGCAGTCAGTGCCGCATCGTCAGGGTCAGCGGGGATTCTATGAGTCCTGTGATTCGCAATGGCGATTATATCGCCGTGAGGGAACTTACCAACCTGCGCCAAATCTTCTGGGGACAGATCTATGTTGTTATTCTCGACGACTATCGCATGGTAAAATACATACGTCGCCATGACGACCCGGCAATGGTGATCCTGCGCAGCGAGAACAAGCGCTACGACGACATGATAATCGACCGCCAGGAAATACGCGACCTCATGTTCGTCCAAAACATCATCCACGTCGACACAAGGATGTAAGCACTTCGAGCGAAGATTGTAACTCTAAAATATTATAAAACAATTGATTATTCTGAAATATCTGATTTTTATAAGAAAGCTATTTGAAGAATATGAGGCTAAAAAGTCTTATTAAAGACCGCTTTTGAAAGTTTAATTTCAAATATCTGTTCTATACCTATACTTATTGACAATAGATCTTACTTCATCATAAGGAAATCCAAGTTCTTCATAAAAATTGTAGGCCTGTTCTCCTAAAAGTCTATGTGTATCACTTCCATCCATTAAAAGAAATATATTAGAACAGTTGCTTATCATGTATTCAAGAATCTGCCTGTTCTTAATTTGTTTAAGACGTCACTAATCTCCATTAGTTCATCAGAGACTCCAAGTTTAGATATCTCATTTTCAATACCAAAATATTGGTTTTCAAGAATTGCGTTTCTAATATCTTATAGAGGATTCTTTGCTTCCGTTATGATTATTTGTTACAATTAATATCTTACAATTTATGGCTTAGACTACCATTATAATAGATTACAAACCACCAAATTTTTGATTACATGTTCAGTCGTCATCAATTGTTGCCCAACATGATGGTGTAAACCGCGGTGACATCGGCACTGGTCACATAGCCGTCACCGTTGACGTCGGCTGTGGCATGGAAAGTGTCGTTGGTGCCCAGTAAAATATCATAGATGGCGGTGACATCGGCACTGGTCACAAAGCCGTCGCCGTTCACATCGCCAGGAACACTGGCACTGCTAAATAAGTCAATATTTACATGATTCTGCGAAGTGTTAATCAACAGGTAGCCATAACTTGGCTCTATCGTGCTGTATGGGCTCACTTCGTTGCCAGTGTCATAATCAAACTGGTGGGTCTGCTCATTATAAATATAACCATCAACCGTGTTTACGAAATAATCGTTTATTACGGGCACAAGCATATTGGATGGTGTGGCAGTTGATGTTCCTAAATTCTTAAACTTATAGACCTGTCCCTTGGTGCCCTTCATGAGCATTGCTGTAGAA
>CAMJZF010000042.1 GCA_946410125.1 uncultured Prevotellaceae bacterium
TGTGGAGATATTGAGTATGGTCGGTATGAAATGACAAGTACCGACTACCTTGCAAGGACATCAAAGAAGGACTGGCAGTATATTGAGGTGGAGGAATAAGATATGACAGATTACGAATATATAATGCACTTTTTGGAGGTTGCAGAGAAAAGTGGAGCAATAAGCAATATGCAGTATAGGGCTTGTGCGAAAGTATTGGATAAATATGTTGACGAAAACATTTTCGCCCCTCTTGGCTCCTATCACACCACTTATCGCCCACTGAATAAGTACAAACCAGATGATATAGCCTATACCGAGGTTGATACATATCTGCGTCGTCAACACATTCACGGCTATGTTCATGATGAATTGGCGGCATTTTCTGGTGGAGTTCAGGGAAATGCGGGTTTGTTCTCAAATGCCAACGACCTGGCAAAAATATACCAAATGTGGCTAAATGGAGGGAAGTATGGCGGAACAACATATTATAAACAATCAACGATCAATACATTTTTGACATCAAAGAGCCCTAACTCACACCGAGGTCTGGGCTTTGACAAACCCAACTTAAAAAACTTGAAGGCATCATCGACCTGCAATGAGGCAACCGCCGAGACTATAGGTCACACCGGATTTACAGGTACATGCTTTTGGATTGACCCAAAAAATGACATGATCTATATTTTCTTAAGCAACCGAGTATGCCCCACTCGCGACAATCCAGCCAATGTGAGAGTTTCACCAAGAGATAACATACAGTCAATATTGTACAAGTCATTAGAAAATTAACATATCATTATGAGAAATCTTATTTCATTTTTTACTCTTGTTGCATTGATGGCATCTTGCTCGCAAGGTTACAAAATCAATGTAAACATTGCCGACCACACCTTTGATGGGAAAATGGCATATCTCACCAACTATGACACCGGCGACACTATTGACAGCGTTAAGGTGACTGAAAAACACCTGACATTAAACGGAGATATCGACAGCTCTTATTTTGCTCGTTTAATTGTTGATGGAAACCGGTTTGGAATGATTGTTGAACCCGGAGAAATCAATGTAGAATGGGGTGAAAACATCATTGCTCGTGGCACACCACTTAACGATAAATTAAACATAGTGAATGCAGATTTTGAAAAACTCGAAAAAGAATGGGACACAATAAGCGAAGACTTAAAAAACGAGAAGATAAGTGAGGACGAAGCCGAGAAACTCAATAGCAGCCTTGAGAAAAAACAGATGGACATTTTCTTGAAATGCTATCAGGGAAACAAAAACAACGCATTAGGTGTGTGGGCTTTTACAAATTATTTGATTTATGGAAACTTCAGCACAAAAGAACTTGAAGAAATATTGAATAAAGCACCTGAAAATTATCGCAGCTATAAACGAATAAAGAAAGCGGTGAGCGATGCTCAAGCAGTAGAAAATACTGCCGTAGGAAAAATGTATGCCGACTTTGAGGTCAAAGGACTTGACGGTAACGTTGAAAAACTGTCGGACTTTGTGTGTAAAGACGGCAACTATACTCTCGTTGACTTTTGGGCAAGCTGGTGTGGTCCTTGTCGCATGGAGATTAAAGGAGCTCTGACCGAACTATATAACAAATATAATGGTAAAGGCCTGCAAGTGATTGGAGTTGCCGTGTGGGACAAGCCCGAAGACACCAGAACCGCCATTGACAAATTACCTATTCCCTGGCATGTTATGGTTGGCGACCACTATATGACAGAGCAAACCGACCTTTATGGCATTTCGGGCATTCCCCATATAATGCTCATTGACCCTGAAGGCATAATCGTGTTGAGAGGTCTTAACGGCAGCGAACTTGTTGAAGCCGTGGACAAAATCATGACAAATAAAAAATAGATTCAAACTCTATTTTTGCCTTTATCAGAATATTTTTCTTATTATTATTGTCAATTACATTGAAATTCACTAATTTTGCAGTTGATTTTGGAAAAAGTAAAAATATTATTATAAAACGACTAATGAAATGAAAAAAAGTATTTATCTGTTGACGATTCTTCTTTCGTTCGTCAATTGTTCCTGTGCGTCATTATTCTCCAGTGCATCAGGAGTGTGCAACTGCACATGTGAAGTCTGCAAAGACTGCAAGAATAAACATAAACATTTATTATCGCCTGAGGAATTGGCTCAATATGAGGCAGCTCAAGAGGCAAAGAGTGCAGAAGAAGCAAGACGACAAGCCGAACTTGACTCACTTCTCAACATGGACTATTCACTTGTGAAATACACAATTCCTGATTTAGAGCCTTATAAATGGGAAGATAATGAAATCATAAAGACCGAACTCAACGATTTAAGCCCATCGTTTAGAATTTCGGGAAATCAATGCTTGTACAGTAATATAAACACCAGCATTAAGCATAATGACTTCTACATGTACTTCGACACAAATAATGAAGGAAGTGCCGATGCTCTCCACTTTGTAGTCCATTTCTATGCCGATGATTCGATCGACTTCTATAAAATGGTATTAAATGCCGATGGCTTTACCTATGAATACACGCCAAAGAATCTCAATCGCAGCCGCGACGGTATCTATTATGCCGAAAACTTTGACGACGTTGTAGGTGATGATTTAAAAGATATTGTAGCAGCCCTGGCTCATTGCGAATATGCCCACATCATTCTAATAAGCAATCGAGGTCTTAACCATCGAGTTGTATTCAAACCAGAGAAGTTGAAACAATTCAAAGACACTTATGAGATTTTCCGCTTAATGGGAGGAAAAATTTAACAATTCATCATTAATGAACATAGCCAAAAAGAGGATGTGACCAAGTCACACCCTCTTTTTTTCTTTAGATAAACCTCAAATTTCTGTTTTAGATTAAAGTAACCTCGATTTGCTTAACCTCTTCGTCAGAAGTTACGTTGACCTTACCTTCACGAGCGAGCCAACCAATAGCAGCAAACACTTCTTTCTCTTTAAGTTTAGTTACCTTTTTCAAACCTTTCATGTCCTGAGTGCCATCAGCGTCGTTAAGAGCATTCCAAACGGCTCCAGCCCACAGACCAATTGTTTCAACGTTCATAATAAAAAAATTTATGTAAAACTTCTTGTTATTAAAAAACAGTGCAAAATTACATGTTATATAACATATTCACAAAGAATTATTGATTGTAATTAAAACTTGTCACCTGCAATCGTTTTACATAAGGTTGTAAGTTTCAATTAAAATCACTACTTTTGCAGGATTAAAGATAAAAACTTGCGTGGAACAAGGATTAGTTATAAAAAACACAGGCAGCTGGTATATCGTAAGAACCAACAATGGTGTTGAGCGCAACTGTAAAATCAAGGGTAACCTGCGATTAAAAGGTTTCCGTTGCACTAATCCCGTTGCTGTTGGCGACCTTGTTGAAATAGAAGTCAAGGGAGACGGTACAGCGTTCATACGTTCAATACTCCCCCGCAGGAATTATATAATAATACGAGCCAGCAATCTCTCGCGTGAATTCCAGATACTTGCTGCCAATCTTGACATGGCAGTTCTTGTTGTGACACTTGTAAATCCTGAAACAAGTACTGTGTTTATCGACCGTTTCCTCGCCACCGCCGAGGCCTATCGAGTGCCAGTAACTATTGTTTTCAATAAGATTGATTTGCTTGTCAGTCAAGATGACCGAGAGTTGCTCGACGCAATAGTGTATCTCTATCGCTCCATAGGTTACACCGTGATACCGATGTCGATAGTCACGGGTGAAGGTGTTGACATTTTAAAGAAAGAACTGCATGGCAAGACCGCATTGTTCAGTGGCAATTCTGGTGTTGGCAAAAGCAGCATTATCAATTATTTGGTTCCAGGTGCCAAGCTAAAAGTTGGCGATGTGTCGCAAGTGCACCACACCGGCATGCACACCACCACCTTCAGCGAGATGCTTGACATCCCAGGCGACAATTCAGGTCATATTATCGACACGCCAGGAGTAAAAGGATTTGGGACAATCGACTTTGAGAAAAGCGAAGTTGCGCATTATTTTCCCGAGATTTTCAAGATTTCAAAAGAATGTAAATACAATAACTGCACCCACACTCATGAGCCTGGATGCGCTGTTAGAGAGGCAGTTGAAGGCAACCTTATCAGCCAATCACGCTACAACAGCTACTTGAGTATTATGGAAGATGATTCTCCAGACAAATACCGCAAACCCTATTAAACGATTCTTATTATTTCTTCTTACGCCGTGACTTCTTATTAAGTTGCTGACGTTGAAGTTTGCTGGCAATTTCCTGATGATTCTCGGCAAGGTCATCAAGCCCAATTTTCTCGTAAATGCGTGCCAGGGCCAAATGCGGTGGAATAGCCATACGTGATGCTTTAGCTGCTCGTTTATAAGCCTTAATTGCAGCCGGAATATCTTTGTCTTGTTCATAAATATCGGCAAGAGTGAGGAGTGCATCATAGCAATTCTTATTGATAGCAAGAACATCATTAAGAATCTCTACAGCCTTGTCGGTCTCTCCTATAGCCTTGAGCAATCGTGCCTTGCCAAGCATTGCCGGCAAATATCCGGGAGAAATCGTGAGAGCCTTGTTATAATTGGCCAACGCCGACTTGATAGCAATTTCATCAAGCCTATGTTTCGCATTACCATAGGGGGTCTCATCTTCTTGTGCAAGCGAACCAAGCCCCATTGATTGGTCACCCATATCGGTAAATTCGGCAGCCAGTTGCTGCAACATCTTATTCTGAGAGTCTATAACATCCTCAAGAGTCTTTATCTTCTCATTCAGCTTACGAAACTTATTAAACTTAATCTTTATAAATCGTTTTGTGAGAGGTTCTTGAATCAAGTCGTGCAACTGCATCGCCTGCACAAAGCAATCGACACATCGAGCAAAGTCATCATTATCAAAAGCAATAGATGCCATAGTATAAAGCCCATTAGCTTTTTCGAGCACCATTGCGTCATTAATGGCAGCCTGGTTATTGAATTGACGACTAAAATCGACTATTGCCGTGTTGACAATAATATCGCGCTGAGACAATGGCTTTAGCAATGTAATTCCCTCAAGCGAGGTGCAACGCGAGAGAGCCACATAAGTCTGTCCACTTGAGAACGCACCACCAGCAAAGTCGATGACAATATTATTAAATGTTAACCCTTGGCTTTTATGTACAGTAAGAGCCCATGCTGGTTTTATGGGATATTGCTTGAAAGAACCAACCACATTTTCAAGCACTTTCTTCTCTTTTTCATCATAGGTATACTGCACATTCTCCCAAGTTTCCTGCTCAACTTCATAGCACTCGCCGTTCTCAAGTTCAACCTCTACCCTATTGTCATTAACAATTGAGACCTTTCCAATAGATCCATTTACCCACCTTCCTTCAAAATCATTGCGTATGAAAATCACTTGAGCTCCTTTCTTCAGAGTCAGATTCTTATTGGTTGGCAAATCGTTGTCGGGGAATGTCCCAGTCACTTCACCCACAAAAGAATACTCTTGGGTATCAAGTGCTTGCATGTGCTCATTGTTGATAGAGTCTACCGTATCACGCCTTGAAGCAAGCGTCATCACAAAACCATCTTCCAATTCTTTGTATTCAGGATTGTAACGGCTATTAAGCAAATTCATGTCTTGATTAGAAGCGTGACTTACTCTAATGCGATCAAGCATAGAAATAAAACTGCTGTCATTTTGACGATATATTTTCCTCAACTCAACAGGGATGAGTCCCAAACTATTGAACACCATTGCGTTGAAGAAGAAAAACTGCTGATAGTAACGCCTTAGAATCTCCTTCATGTCACGTGTAACAACCGGCTCAAGTTGAAAGATATCACCGACAAACAGCAACTGCTTTCCACCGAAAGGCTCACGCATATTACCAGAATAGACCTTAAGCACTTTATCAATAAAGTCAATTATATCGCATCGCACCATCGAGATTTCATCGATGATAATGAGCTCAAGCTTGCGAATGAGCTTAACTTTCTCGGCCGAATATCTCAAGGTCTTGCGAATGCGCCGTGGAGAAAAATCGGGGTCATCGGGCAACAATGGCTTAAATGGAATCTTGAAAAACGAATGTAGAGTCTGTCCACCAACATTTACTGCTGCAATGCCCGTGGGAGCTAGCACAACATGAGCCTTGGATGTGTTTTCGCATATATATTTAAGAAAAGTACTTTTCCCGGTTCCAGCCTTTCCTGTCAGGGAAACAGAACGGTGAGTGTTACGAATCAAGTTCCAGGCATTCTGGAACTCCAAGTTGTTGAGGTCGATATTTTCAAGATTCAGCTTATTCATCAAACGACGATCATAAAAAGTTTTCAAAGATAGCACAAAATCATCACTTCTCAAACATAAAAGAGAGCATTTTGTGTAAAAAGCTCTCTTTTAGAAGACGACAATAAATATCGTCTAATATATATTATAATTCCTAATTAGAAGCGGAATCCAAGTGTCAAGGAAACCTTATTGTTGTTATCCTTAACTTCTTCGCCAATCTCGCCAGGATAAGCATGGTACTGGCTTACGCGAGTTTGATGAACATAGGCTGCATCGAGATAGAACTTCTTGTAACGATATCCTAAACCACAAGTGATATATTGATTATTCTTATCGTACTGATACATATAGTTGCTCGAAACAACGTCAACATCATTGTTGGCTTTTTCTTTCACAATGTCCTTAACGGGTGAAGTCTGATAGGAGTAACCTGCACGAACACTGAAACTTGGAGTTACACGGTATTCTGCGCCAACACGCAAGATGTGTGAAGCCTGTAGCTGATCCTTGATACTCCTTTCAGTGTCACCATAGTTGTAACCGCCTTCATCGCCACAACGCATGGTGTTGGCACCAACATATTCATAGTCCATACTAATCATACCCTTGCTTGTTGGGACAACTGCAAGACTGCCAATGAATCGCCATGGGGTTTTGATAGTGTAACGATACTCATCATAGTAGCCTTCCTCTCCTGTCTCGGTATTACCCTGATACATATCTTTATCATCTTCACCGTTGGCAAGCAAGTCAAATCCACTCTGAACCTTGTAGAGGTCCTTCATGTCATAATAAGTTGGGGTATGGAAAGCCGCACCAATGCGAAGTTGGTTAATTGGTTTAACAATGACACCCATCTTGAAGTTGTAACCAGTACCACGAGTCTCTTGATAAGATTGGAAGTCATAACCTGCATAGCCCAAAGTTGTACTACCATCATCATATCGATAGTCATAAATCTCGGCATTGTGAAGATCTTCACCGTAATACTGATAGCTATCAAAGTCAAGATCGGTGATACCAAAGTTCAATCCCCAGTAAACAACATTTTTAAAGTTACCTCCAAGGGTGATATTATACTCATCGGTGTGTCCCTTCTCGTCAACGTAGAACTCAGCATCACCATTAGTTCCATTGACAGCAAGACCACGAAGCATACCATCACTATTAGCATTAAGCAAATAAGACTGATAAGCAAGAATACCTAACCATGGAGCATTGCTATCATAATAGATGTTGCCTTCATAATTATCAACCGAGAGATCCTGGTCAATCCAGTTTCCTTTGGTCAAATTATCGGCGATTTTGTTAGTAAGTGAACCGTTCACCCCATATCCACCTTGATATCGACGCTGGAAAGAATTAATGCGGTTGAAAGAGAATCCCCAGTTGAAGAACTTGAAAAAGTCGCTGTTAATTTTCATTGAACCCACATAACCAACATTGTTAAACCAAAACTTGGTGTCGGTGAGATTTTTATAATCACCAGACTTTGTAGAGAGGAAATTTAGGTTCATAGTGGCTGTAATGTCACTGCTACGATAAATGCCTATACCACCAGGATTTTGAGAGATTGCCGACACATCACCGCCAACGGCGCCAAAGGCACCAGCCATTGACATATAACGAGAAGTACCATTCAATTCGGTCTCCGACATTTTAAGAACATCAAAAGTAGCTTGAGCACTTGCCATTAATGAAGCTCCACAAAGCAATAATGATATATATAGTTTGTTCATAATCGATTATTAGAAATATAATAAATAATAAAATTCAGTTCTCACACTCTATGATTAACGACGACCTCCATGGCCTCCGCCACCGCCGTGGCTACCACCGCCACCGCTGTGACCACCTCCTGAGAAACCGCCACCGTGACTGCCACCCGAGAAGCCGCCACTGCTGCGACTGCCACCTGAGTAGCCACCACTACGGCTACCGCCTGAATAGCTGCGGCCACCACTTGAAGGATTAGAGCGAATTACGCCACCGCCATTGTAAATTCCAGATGAACGACCACCGCCATTATAAGAGCCACCACGATTCACAGTGCGTCCACCGGGTCGCATTGTTGTGCGTCCTGTACCGGTACCACCAGTGTATCCACCACGAGAAGCAGTACCAATGTTACCATGATTAATGTAACCTCCATTGCGACCAGTGCGTCCATTGCGTCCAGGAGCAGAGTAAACACTATTACCGTGACCTATATTACCACGATTGCCGTGATAGTTCCTGCCAGGACGACGTCCATTAATGCCACCATGGTAACGTCCACGATCGCCATACCATCTGCCTGGTCTATACCAGCCACTGTGCCAGCCGCTGTGCCAGCTGTAGCCACCCCATGGACGGCCCCAGTAAGCCCAAGGATGATAACGATATCCTCCATACCATCCCCAAGTGTTCCAATAGCCGTAGTGCCAAGGATAATACCATCCCCAGTTCCAGCTATACCAGGGATCGTAATAACGGTAGCCCCAGCCCCATCCAGGACCCCAACTCCAGTCGGTACCAACAATGAGGTTGACAGTTGGCGTGCTATCAAAATAGTATTCAATCAAATCGGGGTCATTAGAACGAATAACGACATCGGGATTGTGGAAACGCTCAATGCGACGGGTGTTTCCAAACATCTCGCCGTCAAGATAGGTAGTATCGTTGTCATAATAAGTAGTGTCGATGCGACGATTATACTCGTCAACATCACGACCATTCACAACACCATAGACTGGAGTAACAGTAGTTGCCATCGAAGTGCTATAGTCGGTTACCACGGGCTGATACCTGGAAACCACCTTAACCTTGCTGGTCTCATTCTTACCATCATAATAGATGTCGTCTTCATAATCCTGTGCCATTGCGCAGCCACAACCAAGCAATAAGGCACCAATTAGTGACAATAGTTTGTAATTCATATCTCTTATTTGTTTTAAATTAATTATTCTACAAACATCAGTAGTTAGACTTCTACAATGAATAATAGTTTAACTTGCAAAGCTACTAAAAGTTTTTGAAAAATAAGACAATAGGGTCAATTAAAATTAAAAAAACAACTATCTTTATTTCTTATTATTCACCAGCTAAACACCATAACCCATAAAATACTGCATTAGCGCGCAAATGATTAACAAATTTTAATAAACAAAGAGGGAATAATTTTGTTTCTTTGCATTACGAAAAACAGTAAAGCAACATGAATATAGGTGAATATAACAAATTAATGATAAATCGGTTTGTCGATTTTGGAGCCTATCTAATTGATGAACAAGGAAATGAAGTGCTATTACCAAAACGTTACTTAAGTGGCGAAGAAGAGCTTGACGATTATCTTGATGTGTTTGTATATAACGATTCGGAGAATCGTCCTGTTGCCACTACCGAGCATCCTTTTGCCACCGTTGGCCAATTTTGCCTAATGAGAGTCAAAGCCGTCAATGCCATTGGGGCCTTTCTTGATTGGGGTCTTGTTGCAAAAGACCTGCTTGTGCCTTTCCGTGAGCAACGAGTGCGCATGCAGGCTGGGCGCAGCTACATTGTCTACATCTACCTTGACGAGAACAGCAACCGCATAGTAGCAAGTGCCAAACTCGACAAGTTCTTAAGCAATGCCTCTCCCGACTATTATCACCGTCAGAAAGTTGACGTGCTTATAACACAACAACAAGAGATTGGTTACCGTGTAATAGTTGACAGCAAATTCTGGGGAATGGTATACAATAATGAGTTATATAGCCCTGTCAACATTGGCGAGCGCCATGTGGGCTTTATCAAGCAAGTGCGTGACGACGGTAAAATCGATGTCACCCTTGCCAAGATTGAAAAGATGCGAGTAGATGATGTCGCTGGCGAAATACTTGAATATCTGCGAAAAAATAGTGGCACAATGACGCTAAATGACAAATCATCGCCCGATGATATACAACGCACATTCAATTGCAGCAAAAAAGACTTCAAGAAGGCTTTAGGCCTCCTTTACAAGCAACATAAAGTCACACTTGGCGACAAAGTAACCCTAAACAAATAGGTTATTATTGCCTATATTGCTGTTTTTGATTAACTTTGCAAATTGTTTGAATAATTATTGAAAAAATAAACTATAATTTTAAGATGGGAAAAACAATTTTAACAGGCGACCGCCCAACAGGAAAACTTCATTTAGGACACTATGTTGGATCGTTGCGTCGCCGCGTGGAACTCCAAAATGCCGGAGAGTTTGAGAAAATGTTTGTCTTCATGGCCGATGTGCAAGCACTTACCGACAATGCCGACAATCCAGAAAAAATTCGCAAAAACATCATAGAGGTAGCACTTGACTATCTCTCGGCAGGTTTGGATCCCGAGAAGTGTATAATATTCATTCAAAGCCAAATACCTGAACTTGCTGAACTTACCACTTACTTGATGAACCTTGTCACAGTGAGTCGTGTAGAACGCAACCCCACTGTTAAGACCGAGATTAAGATGCGTAACTTTGAGGCAAACATCCCTCTTGGTTTCTTTTGCTATCCAGTGAGCCAAGCAGCCGACATCACTCTTTTCAAAGCCGACATTGTTCCTGCCGGTGAGGATCAGAAACCAATGCTGGAAATCACTCGTGAGCTGGTTCGCCGTTTCAACAGTACTTATGGTGAAGTGTTAGTTGAACCCGACATAATGCTACCTGAAAACGCAACTGCCCGCCGTTTGCCCGGCACCGATGGCAAAGAAAAGATGAGCAAGAGTTTAGGCAACTGTATTTACCTTAGTGATGATGCCGATACTGTATGGCAGAAAGTTCGCTCAATGTTCACCGACCCCAATCACCTGAACGTGAGTGACCCTGGCACTGTAGAGGGAAATGCCGTGTTTACCTATCTTGATGCATTCTCATGCGATGACGACTTTGCCAAGTATCTTCCCGATTACAAAAACCTTGATGAGATGAAAGACCATTATCGTCGTGGCGGCTTAGGCGACATGAAGTGCAAGAAGCTGCTTAACAGCATTCTCAATGAGATGCTTGACCCCATCCGCAAGCGTCGTCATGAACTTGAGCAAGACATCCCAGAGATTTACAACATTTTGCGACGCGGTACCGAAAAAGCCCGTGAGACAGCTGCTCAAACCATGGATGAGGTTCGCAACGCAATGAAAATCAACTATTTTGATGATGCCGAACTAATTCGTCAGCAGTCGGAATATTTTAAGAACAAATAATCCCAAATCATACTGAAACAAAGCGTGGCTTTAACTCTTGAAGTCACGCTTTATTTATCACTCAGATATTGCTTGATGTAAAGCTCACAGTTAGCTGCCAGTTCATTGTACCACAATTCACCAAATCGTCGCACAAGTGGTTCTTTCAAGAACTGATAAACCCTTATTCCTTTTTTGCGTCCAAGCACTTCGGCACTTTTGCAAATTTTCCATCGATGGTAATTGACCGCCACATTACCATTGCTTAGGGTCTTTAGTCGCAAAGGATATAATGCACAAGATACTGGTTTCATAAAATTGACTCTTCCTTCGCGATAAGCCTTCTCAATGGCGCAAATGCACTTCCCACCCGGAGCATAGCACGAAAAGACGCAATTGCTGTTATCAAGGATTTGAGTAACAAGTTCACCTTCAGGGTCTAAATAAGAAATGCCATTTTGTTCAATCACTTGCCGCGCTCGTGGCAGCAAATCATCCCATATTTCAGGCAGAATCTCTTTTATTTTCAGCAGTTCATCCTGAGTGACAGGAGCACCAGCATCACCATCAATACAGCACTGCCCCAGGCAAGAATCCAAATCGCAGCAGAAGAATCGTTCTACCACATCAAGTGTCACCAATGTATTATCGCCGATTAAAAACATATATATATCAGTCAATTAAGTCGGAGAGAGCGTGCTCAAGGTCGGTACTTGACAACTTGAGATGCATCTGCCCACGATAAGCGTATGATATATTACCTGTCTCTTCACTTACAACCACCGCAATGGCATCGGTTGCTTGAGAAATTCCAAGAGCAGAACGGTGACGCAGACCAAGATATTTTGGCAATGAAGTGTCGTGTGACACAGGCAATATACAACCTGCCGCCACAATCTTGCCATTGTCAACTATCATGGCTCCATCGTGAAGAGGACTATTCTTGAAGAAAATATTCTCTATCAACCTGTTATTAACCTCAGCATTAATAATGTCGCCCGAGTGCTCATAGTCATCAAGCGAAATATTCTGTTTGATGACAATAAGAGCACCAGTCTTCGACTTAGCAAGGCTCATGCAGGCATAAACGATTGGCATGACCCATTTCTTGCTACTGCCCTTAGGTTGCCCTCCATGCCACAACTTTGAAATTGACTTCCATCCACGTTTCGAACCCAGCTCAGTAAGAAAACGTTTAATTTGATCCTGAAAAATAATGATAAGGATAAAGATACCACTATCGATGATGCGATCCATAATAGTACCCAGTAGTTTCATGTCGAGCAACTTGTCAACAATCACCCAAGCCACGATAAAAGCGAAAACGCCCACAAAGATATTAAGCGCCCCACTTTCTTTCATGGTTCGATAGATGTAATATAACAGAACCGCCACAAGCAGTATGTCAATTATGTCTTTAATGCCAAAAGGTATCATGCCAAAATGTAAGTTATCAATTTAAATAGAATATATATTATAAACTATATTTTTCTTGTTTTCTTGTAAAAGACACCAAATCTATAGCCTCAACTGCTGCCTTCACATCATGAACCCTTAAGATGTGAGCGCCCTTCATCAGTGAGATTGTGTTTATAACAGTAGTGCCATTTAAAGCTTCATCGGCAGTGCAGTTAAGAACTTTTTGAATCATTGACTTGCGCGAAACGCCAACAAGCAAGGGTACATTGAGAGCATGAAAATCTTCAAGGCAAGCAAGTAGTTGATAGTTCTGCTCCAATGTTTTGCCAAAGCCAAATCCAAGATCGGCAATCACATCATTGATGCCCATTTGATGTATTGAATCAATCTTTCGCTTAAGTTCCTCAAAAACAACAGCCGAAACGTCACCATCATAGTCGGTGAGTTGCTGCATTGTAGATGGTGTGCCACGCATGTGCATTGCTATATAAGGCACATCAAGCTGTGCCACAACCGGTAACATTTCATTATCCAAGTCACCTGCCGAAATATCATTGATAATGTCAACGCCAAAATCCTCCACGCAATGTCTCGCCACATTGGCACGAAAAGTATCGACCGATAACACAACGCTATCGCCAACGGCATTCCTCACCGCTTTCAGTGCCAAATTAAGCCTCGACAACTCTTCCTCGGCAGTAGGGACTTCGGCACCAGGGCGCGTGGAACAAGCACCTACATCAAGCATGTCGGCACCTTGCTCCACCATTTCTTTAGCCCGCTTAGCTATTAGGCCAACATCAAGCACACGGCTGTGGGCATAAAACGAATCGGGCGTAGCATTTAGGATGCCCATCACAAGCGGACGTTCTATTTCAAACAATCGTCCGTGCAAGTTAAGGCTATATTTTTTAAATTGGCAAGTCATCGTCAACTAAATGATTCCTGTATAATGCAAGAAGATGATTACAATCGCAATTGGAGCCAGGTACCGCAAGCAGAAGATAATATAGGGCTGAACAAATCTTGATGAACGCTTGCCATAATTGGTGAGCTGGTTGTGAACAACTTCTTTTTTGAGGAACCATCCCACATAAACCGCTGTAGCAAGCCCCCCAAGCAACATAAAGAAATTGGGACCCACGAAATCAAGGAAATCAAAGATATTCTTTCCAATAATAGTCACATCACTTAACGAGCTGAACGACAGAGCGCTGACAACAGCAACAGCACTCATTAGCACAGCGGTAAGCAACAGGGCTTTAACACGTGAGAATTTATATTCATCAACCATAAAAGTGATAGGTATTTCACTCAATGAGATTGTTGACGTAATAGAGGCGAAGAACAAGAGCACAAAGAACAAAGTAGCCCAAATTGTTCCGCCGGGCATCTGTTGGAAAATCGTGGGGAGTATTTCAAAGATGAGTTTTGGGCCAGCCCCAGGCTCCATTCCAAACGAGAAAACCGCAGGAAAGATTACTATGCCTGAAAGAATTGCCACGAGAGTGTCGAGACCTGAGATTGTAACAGCATCTTTCATGAGTGGACTATCATCTTTAAAATAGGATGAATAAGTTATAAGACACGTAACGCCCAGCGACAATGACATAAAGGCTTGCCCCATAGCGTCAACTGCACCTTTCCAACCAAGCTTGTCGAAATTTACATTAAACAAGAAATCCATTCCCTTCATTGAGCCAGGCAACAGTAGAGAGTTAACACAGAAGACTATTAGCAACACAAAAAGCAATGGCATCATTATGTTTGCTACACGCTCTACTCCTTTTTCAATTCCTCGCGTGAGTACCAAGAAATTGAGGACCAAAAACAGCACAGTCCACAACACACAACGATCGGGAGAGCCAATAAACGAATTGAATATTTGAGAATATTGTTCTGGATCATGACCTAACAAGTTTCCACTTGCTGAATTCCACAAATACTCAATTACCCAGCCGCACACCACGCTATAATAGCCACAAATAAGTAAAGCACCTATCACCCCTATATAGGCAAAATATTTAAATGGAGAACCCGGAGTCAGCTGCTCTACAGCACCCTTCATATTCTTGTGGGTTGAGCGTCCAATCACAAATTCAGACATCATAATGGGAATGCCGAGCAGGATAACACAAATCAAGTAAACAAGAATATAGGCACCGCCACCATTATCTCCTGCCTGATAAGGGAAACGCCAAATGTTCCCCAATCCCACAGCACTTCCCACACTTGCCGCTACAGCTCCCATACGTGTGGCAAATCCTAAGCGTTTTTCTTTCATGTCAACTATCGGTATAATAAAGATTTTAATTATTATTTTTTTACTAACCAGGCACTAATCTCATACAAGAAGTAGATAGGCAAAAACACAATAGTAAGTGTAAAAGGATCGCCTGTTGGTGTGATAAATGCCGCAAGAACAAGCAATGTCACTACAGCATGCCGCCGATACTTCTTAAAAAAGCCGCGATGCAACACACCAATATTTCCCAACAACCAGGCAAGCAGTGGCAACTCAAAGATAATTCCCATAATAAAAATGAGCATCAAGAAAGTGTCCATGTAGCTATCGAGCGAAATTTGGTTTGGAACCATAGCACTCACATGATAGTCGGCAAGGAATCGCAAGGTTACAGGAAACACGACAAAATAGCCTACTGCAACACCCAAGAAAAACATTAAGTTTCCAAAGCCAAAAGCTCGCTTTATGCCCCGCTTCTCATTGTCATAGAGAGCAGGGGCAACAAAGGTCCAAAGCAAATAAATGACAATGGGAAACGAAATCACAAGCGCCAACCAGAACGAGGTGCTCATGTGGATGAAAAACTGCGATGCAAGCTGAATATTAATCAGCTCAACATGGAAACCATCGGTAGAGAATTGCGGCAATCCTGGAATACCGGCTGTAATCTTCTCAAAAAGGCGATAGAGTACAAAGTCGCCATGACAAGGAGCAAGAATCACCTCGTCAAATATTGTGGGCATGAGTGCAAAAAACACTATAGCCATTGCCACAACCACAATAGCAATCTTAATGAGCACACCTCTCAAAACATCGAGGTGATCCCAAAATGACATTTCCTGCAACTGTTCCTTATTTTCGCCTTCCATAAGGAAGATAAAGATTTGTACTTATCGTTCTACTTATTTTTGTGAATCTTTTTCCTCGTCAACTTTTTTGTTGTCGTCAGTTTCCTCATTGATGGGTTTTTCTATCTCTTTCTTCACATCTTCAAGGCCTTCTTTATAACTGCGAACGCCTTTGCCAATGCCTTTCATCAGTTCTGGAATCTTCTTACCACCAAATAGCAACAGGATGATAACCACTATAATTATCAACTCGGTAGTGCCAAGATTGCCAAAAAGCAATAATATAGAATTCAACATAAGATATAATTATTTAAAAATCAAATTACAAAATTAATGAAAAAAGTCAGCAAACACTTGTCATCGCCGAAGAAAGCAACAACAAGCAATATTGTCAATAGAATTTCTCGCCCATCTCGGTCATGATGGAAGGAATGTCGATAGACTGTGGGCAGTGGCCTGCACAAGAACCACAGTTCAGACATTCAGATGGCGGGCTTGTCGTTTCCACTTTAGCCAAAAGGTCTTTCAAACCAAAGTCGCCATCTACCTTGTATTTATTGTACAATTTCAAGAATTCCGGTATATTGATACCCATCGGGCAGTCGTCACAGCAATAGCGACACGCAGTGCAAGGAACCTGCATCTTGGCTTTAAACAATTCCATTGCCCTGAATAGCAGGTCTCGGTCGGCAACGGTAAAATTGTTATCGTCATCAAAGGTGCGCAAGTTGTCTTCAACTTGCTCCATAGTGCTCATTCCACTTAGAATAACCTGAACCTGAGGCAACGAACGCACAAAACGGAACATCCACGATGCCAACGACCAATCGGGATGTGCTTCTTTCAGCATTGCACTGGATTCGGGCGTTAGGTGAGAGAGCCTGCCACCACGCACCGGTTCCATAACGATAATGGGAATATTTCGTTCTTCAAGAATCCGGTACTCTTCTTGAGTGTGAGAAAAAAGCCAATCATAACAATTAAGCTGAATTTGTGCAAAGTCCCAATCATATTGATCAACAAACCACTTTAGCGACTCAATGCTGGCATGGCACGAGAATCCAAGATTTCGAATGCGGCCTTTCTCTTTTTGCTCAATGAGATAGGCCACGCTACCATCTTCCACATAAGGATGAATAGTATTATCGCCAATGGCATGAATGAGATAGAAATCAAAATAGTCGGTCTTAAGCTTTTTGAGTTGAGTCTCAAACACATGACGATAGTCGGGATTGAAACCTATGTTGAACTTCGTGGCAAGAAAGAAACTCTCACGAGGATAGTTGGGAAGAACTTCTCCAAGAAAAGTCTCGCTGTCCTCATGATGATACATCCAAGCGGTGTCGTAATAAGTGACACCGCCCCTCATGGCGCGATCAATCATAGCACCAGCTCTCTCACGATCGATGCGTCCGTCTTTCTCAGGCAATCGCATGTTGCCAAATCCCAATCGTGAAATGCTTATGTCTTTGTATTGCTTATATTCCATTTTACTTCTTGAGGAGGTAACGCAAAACTACATATCCACCCAATATCTGAATCAAGCATCCTGGCCAGCCAAGGATAACGTCTTGAGAAGCTTTTTCGATTGAGCCGGTCATCACCCACTCGGCAACTGAGCCAAACAATTGATAAGCAATAACCGCCAGAGCCACAGTGAGAATAGTAACCTTATTAGTTTTTTTGGCTATCATAGCAGCCGCCACGGCAAGAGTAACGCTCTTGAAAAGGATGATTGGCAATGCCGCTGCCGGTGGCATTCCAAACAAAGCACTGTTAACCAAAGGTGAAAGCACCGCTGTTGTCACCCCCACAGTAAACCCATACTTGTAGGCAGCCACAAGAGTAAAGAAATATATGGGCAAGAAGATGAGTCCACCCTGTGGCAATAAATGACACAGCTGCGGCAGAGCAATATTGCCCACAACGAAGATAGCGGCAATAAGATAAGTCTTTAGCTGGCTATAACTAAGCTGATATAGCGCAACATGTTGTGTTGATGATTTCATGTTTCAATATTATTATTTGTTATTTAAAAAATCTTTTATTCTCTCGAATGCAACATTTGGGTTATTGACATTCATTGTCAACTTTTCGACTGGGCAGATATCGGAACCGTCACGATTGATAATGTTAGCAACCACTTTGTCATAATCAACTACAATCTTAGCTTCTTGCAATACCTGTAGGGCCTGCACGCTGATAAGCTCAGCATAAACACGCTCAACACGTCCCAGCACGAGCAACAACGCGGCACCACGTCCAATTACCCTATCGGCAACAAAAGCGCCCTCAAGCACATGCGGCCGTGTTTCAACCAGATTAAAGAGATCTTTCACCCCAGGGTTATGGAACTCAATAATCTCGTCAGAGGAAGAGCGAACCACTCCCCTGACGTTGTCACGCGCAAGCATATTTTTCAATTGTTGCATCTCATTACATTTTAAACGGTGTAAAGTTACACATAATTATTATTTTTAGAAAATCTTTGTCAAGTTTTTTATTGTCAATATTGGCTCATTTGATTTTTATCGCTAATTTTGCCGAACAGACAAATACCAACAATCATGAAAAAAGCACTATTCATCATTGCGATAATTATTATTTTTATAGCAAGCACCGCTGTTGCCAACGACATAAGCCAAGCTCAGGCACTTGCCGAGCGCATTTCACCAAGGTTGGCTCAGAAAGTTACATTTGAACTCATTACAGCTTCCAGTTCGGGATGCGACATTTTCACACTCGAGAGTCGGGGGGATAAGATAGTGATTGGTGGCAACAATGCCAACTCAATGGCTGTGGGGCTGAACCGTTATATTAACCGCTACTGCAAAACAACAGTCTCATGGTATGCCGACATCAATGTTGACCTACCAGCCACTTTGCCCAATGTGCCCAAGAAAGAAATGATTGAAGCACGAGTACCTCAACGATTCTTCTTGAATTATTGCACCTTTGGTTACACCATGCCGTTCTGGGACTGGACCGATTGGGAGCGATTCATCGACTGGATGGCACTTAACGGCATTAATATGCCACTTGCAATCACTGGCCAAGAAGCAGTTTGGTATAACGTATGGACCAAAATGGGTATGACCGATGAGGAAGTGCGCAGCTATTTTACAGGTCCTGTTTATCTCCCATGGCACCGCATGGCAAACATCGATGCCTGGTGCGGTCCTCTTCCTAAAGAATGGATAGACGGACAAGCCCAATTGCAAAAGAAGATTGTAGCACGCGAGCGAGAATTGAACATGCGTCCAGTTCTTCCCGCCTTTGCCGGGCATGTGCCACGCAAGTTAAAAGAAATGTACCCCAATGCCGACATCAAGGCAATGAGTGCGTGGGACGACTTTGATGAGCCTTACCGCACATTCTTTCTCAACAGCGAAGACCCTTTATATGCCAGAATTCAAAAAATGTTTTTAGAGGAACAGACTCGCATGTTTGGTACCAACCACATCTACGGCATTGACCCTTTCAACGAAATGGATCCACCAAGCTTTGAACCGG
>CAMJZF010000043.1 GCA_946410125.1 uncultured Prevotellaceae bacterium
ATGTGCGCAAACACATTGTGCGTTCCAGCTCGAAGAGATGGGGCGCACTGTGTGATAGACCAAGCCTCTAATGCGCACGTCGCAATATGTGCGGCCGTCCTGCACTCTATTTCAAACAAAGAAAACCAAGATTGAACCAAGTCAACCAATAATATACAACAGCCCCTTCTCGGTTTAATGAGAAGGGGCTGTCGTGTATGGGAGCCTCTCTGCCTCTCCCCCTTGAGGGGGGAGATTGAGAGGGGGCTTGTACTTACTTAACAACTTTAGCAGTGGTGCGGCTGCCGTCGGTGTACTCGGTAACAACGATGTTCACGCCCTGGAATGGACGGTCGCTTACCACGCCGGCAACGTTCACATACTTCACGCTCTTAACCTCACCATTTACACCCACGGTGCTGATAGCGGTAACTGCACTACCTTCCTGTCCTGCAAGGTCGGTGGTTATCATGTCATAGTCACCCTCAGCTTGGAGTCTTGGAGTGCTATAGCTCTGACCACCAGCAATGCTCCTGCTGATAATGCCATGGAAGGTATAATAATTACCAACTGTCAACCCTTCTACTGGCTCAATGGTAAACGAACCTACGAATCCTGCATTATTGTCACCCATCACCATCTTGGTGCCGTTCCACTGGGCATCAACAACTTTAGCATACTCTTGAACCTTTGGCTTCGAGAAGAAGTAGCCTTGCTGACTGCCATAGAAGTTAGCGGGAATGTAAGGATTGGGAACATAAGCATCATTTGGATTAGTAATTGCTGTTACTTCGGCTGTGGCTGGGGTCTTGGTAAGAACCAACTTGCGTTTGCCACCATTGTAGCTGTAAGTACCGGTCAGGTTCTTAATATAAACGTTAGGCTCTTGACCGGTTACTGCCTCAGGAGTCTCAACATTAGTGAAGTCTACCTCAATCCAGTTGCTCTGGTCAAAGTCTTTAGTACGTTTGTTTTCAATCCAGTAGTTCTGCTCATCGCCAGGCTCGTCAAAGTCAACGGCGCCACCAATAACGGTAAGGGTCTCGTTTGTAAGGTTAATAGTCTTCTCAACCTCGTCCTTGAACCAAACGGTGTTGCCGCTCTTGTATACGCCAAGCAAGCCATTCTCATCGCTGATGCAGTACTTCTTGCCATCGGCTGCGGCACCTAACTCAACAAGACCAGCAAGGGTAATCTCAGTGGCGGGCTCCTCTACTACCTCTTTGTAGATCTGGATGTCAGATGTTCCACTTTGTGTAGTAGATGTGTATGCTCTAAAGAACTTACTATCTACGTAGAAACGAAGATAACGTTGAGTGCCTCCATTTTGGATAGTGGCAATACCATTATCGATGTTAATTGACCAGTCTTTATTACCATCCTCTGATTGAGTTACACCAGTACCAGAAGCATTTGTAAGGTAGTTATTTCCATTTTTGAAAGAGTAAGCTTCTACCTCATTACCATTCCCATCGTCAACTACAACAGTTCCAAGAGTAAACTCAGATACTCCTGAATTAGAGGTTATAACAGTAGTATTGTTATTTATGTTAATTGCTACACCTTTATTCTTATCTGAACCAACGATACCAAGTGCGTAACCAGAATTGTTAACAATAATATACTTACTACCAATCTCAAGTTTGTCATTGCTGGTGATAAGCTGATAGGTAGTCTCCGTTAAAGTGCCGGTATAGTTAAATGTAGCGTTGATAGTTACATTAGCTGCAGGCATTGTGAAGCTGTATTGACCCTCAGTTGCAGTGATGTCTAATGCCTCTGAACTGCCTTCAGCAGTGTAAGTCAAGCTTGCAAGCTCATAGTCGGTGTTTGGTGTAACATATACGTTTACTGTTTGACCCTCAGTAATATCACTTAAAGTGTTTCTTTGATAGTTTTCATTGAAACTTACCGAGCCACCGTTAATGCCGCTTGCAATAGTGGCAGTGTATTTCTCAACAATATTCTCGGCTTTGAGTTTTGTCAAACCACTGTTAACAGTGATTGTGTAGTTGCCGGCATTAACGATATGGAAGATTGATTGATTATCATTGGCGATATCAAGCTCAGTTCCGTAATGCTCTTCTTGAATCCACCAGCCGTTACCGCCATGGTGAACATGCCAAGCGTCATAGAGACGGAACTCAGCACCGGCAGCAAATTCCTTGGTGAGAGTCCAGCCGCCGTTCTCGGTGTCGGGAGCCAGAACTGCAGCACCGTTATCGGTATTGTTGTCGGGTGTAGCGTAACTATTAAATGTGCCAATCATGTATAGCTGTGGCTTGTCAACACTGAATTTCATGTTCTCTGCGTCGAGAGTGAAGATTGCCTGATAGCAATCGGGCACGGTGAATGCCTGGTCGCCATTACCAAAGGTTATGTTGGTATTGTTGCCCCATTTTCTATTAATGCCATAGTCACCATTGCCAGAACCGCCGTACCATGTTGGTGTGCCGTTCTCAACCTTTGCAATCTTGAAACGAACAAGGTCGTTGTCAACGCTCAGGTCGGGCAGGGTAACATTGAGAGTGTAGCTGCCGTCGTTCTGCTTAGTGAACTTGTAGGGTGAGTTTGCAGTAAGATTCTCATTGTCCCAGTCGTTTATATTACCAACAAGGTAATAATCAACAGTTGCGGGAGGATTGGCATCCTCGGCATAAGTAACGGTGATGGTCTTGATATTTGCAGTACCTGTTGCTGTTAAAGTAACACTTGTAGCTTCGCCTGTCCAAGTGCCATCACTATAGCCATCAGCTGATAAGTTGCCCAAAGACGAGCCAGTTAACTCGATTTTAGTTATCTTAACACCCGTACCAGTTAAAATGATGCTTCCACCATTTTTGTATACACGCAAGTCTGTGTTACCTGAAGAATTCCATATGCGAGTTGGAGTATTTCCATCTGTAGTAGACAATGTAATTGGACCTACAGTATAAGTGTTATTGCCAAGGTTAAAATCGCTTTCGGGCTTTTGGATTCCCAGTGCGGCAAGTCCTTCATCGGTGTTGAAGATATAAGTTGCCTCAAGAGGAGCATCCTTGAAAGCGAAGGCGACGGTTACTGCCTCGTTGGGCATGGTGAAGGTGTAGGTATCTCCGCTGCCGCTTAGAGTAACGGTCGAAGGTGTGATCGTAGTGCTTGCCAAGTCAACGACCTTGCCATCGGGAACATCTGCCAATAACGTTACAGTCTGGCCTTCGTATGCTTCATCAACATCTGCAACGCCATTTGTTACGCTAATGCCGTAGGTGGGCAGCAGGGTGAACGAACCGCTAACGGTCACGTCGCTTGTGCCCATGGTGAACTGGTTGTCGGTAACGGTAACAGCACCGCTTGCATCGGTCACATTCCAGGCACTAAAGGCATAGCCTGCGGCTGGATTTGGGGTGATAGTTACGGTAGAACCCTCGGCAGCACTCGCAGGACCGCTGAATGTGCCACCAGTCACCTCATCATAAGTGATGTTGTGAGTAGGAGTTTGTGGTATGTCGCCGGCATCGTCGTAGACAACTGTTATAGAGTAAATGTTAATTCCAGCGCCATATCCTGGTGTGTTGGTTGGATTATCAATGGTAAATGTTAAGGCTTCCCCACTGCCGAGAACAACATTGTTGATAGTTGAGGTATAATCGGTTGCAGTAGTTTTGACAAGAGCTGCATCTGATAACATTGTTGTCGATCCAGCAGTTATTGTTAATACAGGACCAGTGTTTGAAGAACAAGCACCATTTAATGTGGCACTAACAATTTTCTTGCCAGCCAGTTCAGTTGTTGATAATGTTACTTGTGTAGCTGGTTTGTTTTTTGTTCCAATTTGTGCATAAGTTGTTGAAGTACCATAGGCGGCACCTGCACTTGAGAAACTTTCGCTGTGAGTCCAGTGAATACCAGATTTAGCGAAAGTGCTAGGAGAGTTGGCATTCCAGGTGACATCATTATTTCCTTTAGATGAGTTTTGGAAAGTCATTGTGAATGTCTCTGCCGCCCAGGAGACTCCGATGGAGAGCGTGAGCAGCGTTAGAAATGTTAGTAATTTTTTCATACGCATGAAATGTTTAGTAGTTAGTAAATATAGTTAATAAAAAATCTTCTTTCTTTTCAAGACACAAGAACAAATATTTTTAGACATGAAGTACAAGAGTTTCATGAGTTCTTGTTATCTCTTGTTTCTCCTGTCTTTGTTTGACAAAAGCTGTATTTAAAGCAATTATGCATTGAGCATTATGCATTAAGCATTGTGCATTTTGCATTAAGCATTTTGCATTAAGCATTGAGCATTAAGTCAAAGTGTTCTTTTGTCTAAATTAGTCACTCGCCCTCTCTTGGGCCGAGGTTATTGATAAAAAAGTCTATCGCTTCTCTGAGCTGTGTTAGGTTGTTCTTGATTACATCAAAAACGATTCCTGCATCAATGTTGAAGTAGCCATGAGCTATATGGTTTCTTATCCCAACAATAGCATCCCAAGGAACTTCGGGTCGCATGACAAGCAATTGCTGTTGCGTTATTCTGTCGATTCGTGCTACCGTTTCTCCAATAGCCTCAATCATCATGCAACTTGCGGCCAACTTTTGCATTCCCGCGCTGGAAGTGTAATAGTCGTCTTCGCAGTCAATGTCATTGTTCCACTCTCTAAGCTGGTCGATGGCATCGTTGATTTGCGTGAGCATCATCAGTGCTTGCTGCTGTGTGTTGTTAGAAAATGAGAGTTCCATCTTGCTTGATTTGCTTTAGCAGTAAGGGGTTGATGTGCTTGTGCATTCGCACCAGGTCGACCGAGCAGTTGAGCAGTTTCTCTAAGAACGCTTTGAGCCTTACAACAGCCGAGACTTTTGGCTCCATATCGACACACAGGTCAATGTCGCTCACGGCCGTGTTCTCGCCCCGTGCTACCGAGCCGAACATGGTCATGGATTTCAGTCCGTAGTTGTCACGCATTTCGGGTGCGTGCTGCTGCAGCAAAGCTATGTAGTCGTCTTTAGTCATGCTAAACTATAAATCTTTCTGTTTCTTCTCTAAGACACAAGAACAAATATTTTTAGACATGAAGTACAAGAGTTTCATGAGTTCTTGTAATCTCCTGCTTCTCTTGTCTCTCTTGTCTCTCTTGTCTCTCTTGTCTCTCTTGTCTATTTTTAGACATGAAGTACAAGAGTTACATGAGTTCTTGTTTTGTACCTTTGGGGCGGTAGATTCTGTACTTTCTTCTAAACTCAATCTTTTTCTCATTGCCAAAATTTATGATTAATCCGATATCAAATCCTGTGGCCGTAAGATAGTTGACAAGTTGAGTTTCGTGAATGACAGTAATATTATTAACCGCCTTAAGTTCAATAACAAAAAAATCCTCTACCAAAATGTCAATGAAATAAATTCCCACTTCAACACCTTTGTATTTAACCTTGACTTGAACTTGTTGCTCAGCCTTTAAGCCAGCATTGTTAAGCTCAATCATTAATGCATTTTCATAAACCTTCTCTAAATATCCAGCCGCGAGTGTTCTCCTTACTCTTATAGCGCATTGGATTATTTTCTCAGCAAGATTGTCTATGTAATTGCTGTCGTGGTTCATTATTGTCTATTTTTTTCAGACATGAAGTATAAGAGTTTCATGAGTTCTTGTTATCTCTTGTTTCTCCTGTCTTTGTTTGACAAAAGCTGTATTTAAAGCCATTGAGCATTAAATCAAAGTATGTCAAAAAAACAAGCGCAATGTGTCAGGGTGCCCGTGTGGAGTGCCTACGAGCGCTCTAATACATTGTGCCAGTTGTAGTTAACGTGCATCGTATTGCTATGTTGCATAAAAAACTTTACAAAGATAGTGAATGTTTTTTTAAGTAACAAGTTTGGGTGGAACATTTTCCCCAAAATTTTATCAACAACCCCGGTTTTTCTCTCAAACGATTAATGACGATAAAAAACAATATTTGGGTCGCTGCGCTTAAAATTGGGGGAGGTTCGCTATTCGCACACCGTGCCTTTGGCACGACTTATGCTGCTCACTCCCCCGAGCTAAAGGTTAATGCGCTGACGCGCTAAAATTAAAATAAATAATATTGGTTGACTTGGTTTATCTTTGGTTTTCTTGGTTTGAATGTTCCGAGCAAAAATCAGATTTTTCAGTTGTTTATAAACAATTTTAGAGCCGCAGGCTCAATAATTTTAAGCGATGCCAGGAGCGCCCCTAAAAAAGAATAGAGGGGGGCTGGTGAGTATTGTTTTTGATAATTTTAGGGGGAAGATAAGTGAAAAGTGAGAACTATTTACTATATTTGCAAATGAAAGTATTTTCCTGTGATTATTTAACGATTTAAACAATAAGATTATGAAAACTACAAAATTGCTACTTGTTATGCTATTGGCAACCATTATCCCTGCTGTGGCAGGCGCCTCCGACTTTAAGGTGGGAGCCTTCCACTATAACATAAACCCCGACGGTAAGACCGTGACAGTGACCAGCGATTCGCCCCGCATGATTCCGCTCGATGCCCCCATGCCCACGGGCGACGTGGGCCTTGTGGGCGACATCGTTATCCCGTCGACGGTAAAGCACGAAGGCAAGACCTACACTGTCACCGCCCTTGGCCGATATGCTTTCAGTGCCAACATCGAGATGAGGAGCGTGATAATTCCCGGCACGGTGAAAACGATTGGGAACAGTGCCTTCATCCAGTGCTTCCGCCTGAAAAGGGTGTTGCTGCCTTCGGGACTTACCGAGATTGGCAACTATGCCTTTGCCGAGTGCAACAGCCTGAGTGAGATTGAAATTCCCGGCAAGGTGACGCGCATTGGAGAGTTTGCGTTCAACGGATGTCCGCTAAAGAAGCTTGTGATTCCCAACTCGGTAAAGACCATTGAGAAATCGGCCTTCGGCACTTGCCGCTGGCTTGAGGAGGTGACGCTGGGCAAGAAGGTGGAGAAGATTGGCGAGGCGGCATTTGGGATATGCCCATCGCTTAAGAGCATCAACTTCCCCTCATCGCTCAAGGAGATTGGGAGCCAGGCGTTTTACGAGAGTGCCCTTGAGGCGGTGACCATTCCTGCCTCGGTCACCGAGATTGGCGAAGGAGCCTTTAAATATTGCAACTCGTTGAAGTCGATGAGCGTTGAGAAAGGCAACAGGAAATATGACTCACGAGACAACTGCAACGCCATCATCGAGACTGCCACCAACCTGCTTGTGGACGGCTGCCAGACGACGGTTATCCCGTCGTCGGTAACGACAATAGGCAGCGAGGCGTTCTATGGCTGCAAGGGGCTGCTCGGCATCGACATTCCCACGTCGGTGACGGTGATTAAGGACCACGCCTTCTTCTACTGCACCAACATGAGAACCCTCGACATCCCCAATTCGGTAGTCACCATCGAGGGGTATGCCTTCTGCGGATGCGACAGCTTGGAGACGGTAAACATCCCCAACTCGGTCAAGAGCATTGGCTATGCCGCCTTCCTGCACAACGACCGCATCAAGACGGTGAACATTGGCAGCGGAGTGATGGCAATCAACGGCTGGGCGTTCAAGGGGCTGGACTTGCTCAAGTCGCTCACCTGCAATGTTGTGGATGCCGCCAGCATTGCTCTGGGCAAGGACGTGTTTGACGAGATCGACAAGCAGGCTTGCACGCTCTATGTTCCCAAAGGCGCCGCCGCGACCTACCGCGAGGCTCCACAGTGGAAAGAGTTCAAGAATATCGTGGAGAAATGATAGTGGGTGCCCAAGCCCGGCTTTGACAGTTTGGGTAACCATATATAATAAGGTGTTAAGATGAATCTTCTGAGAAAAATACTGTTGTCGACTGCCGCCCTTGTTGCCCTTGTGGCAAGTGGCGGCGTTCCCGTGGGCTACTATTCAAGCATCGACGGCAAGCGGGGGCAAGACCTGAAAAACGCTGTGCACCAGTTGCTCAAGAACCACACGGTGGTGACCTACGGCAGCCTGTGGTATCACTTCCCCAGCACCGACTGCCGCCTCGACAACCCGGCCCAGGTGTGGGACATGTACAGCAACATCGTGCGCTACTTTCGCGGCTCCAGCTCGGTGGGCGGCATGAACCGCGAGCACTCTTTCCCCAAGAGCTGGTGGGGAGGCGCCCAGGTCGATGCCTATACCGACCTCAACCACCTCTATCCCAGCGACGGCGATGCCAACATGGCAAAGAGCAACTATCCGCTTGGCGAGGTGTCGACGGCGAGCTTCGACAACGGCTGCACACGCGTGGGAACTCCCATGGCGGGGCAGGGTGGGGGAAGCTCCACAGTCTTCGAGCCCGACGATGAGTACAAGGGCGACTTCGCGCGCACCTATTTCTACATGGCGACTTGTTATCAGGATTACACCTGGAAATATACCTTCATGGTGTCGAACACCGCGTGGCAGACTCTTAACGAGTGGTCTATCAACCTGCTGCTCAAGTGGTCGCGCAACGACCCCGTGAGCGACAAGGAGGTGGCACGCAACGAGGCGGTGTACAGGATTCAGAACAACCGCAACCCGTTCATCGACAACCCCACTCTTGCCGAGTACATCTGGGGCAGCCATTATGGCGAGGCTTTCATAGTGGGCGACAGCGGCGAGGAACCGCAGGGCGACCCCATCCTCATCACGCCAAACCTTGAGACGGTGATCGAGATGGGAGAGGTGGCGCTGGGCAAGTCGCTCACCATGACGGTCTATGTGAAAGGAAAGAACCTGCGCGAGAACCTCTCGGTGCTACTCTTCCGCGACGACTACAAGATGTTCAGCATTCCGGTGAGCAGCATCCCCCGCAATGTGGCTGTCAGTGACGAGGGCTACCCTCTGCAAGTGACCTACAGCCCCACCGCGATAGGCTCGCACAAGTGCCGGCTGCTCATCTACGACGGCGGCCTCACCGGCAGCTATGGGGCCGACATCTCGGCGCAGTGCTTAGCAGTGCCTTCGCTTAGCACCATCAATGCCTTGCCCGCCACCGACGTCAACGGCGAGAACTATGTGGCACGCTGGCAGGCGGCACCCGAAGCGGTGGACTATTACATCGTCAACCGCATCGTCTATGACGACCGCAACAACATCGTTGAGAGCGGGCAGTTCTCGGCCGACGACACGTTCTACCAGTTTGACGACCTCATGCCGGGGCAGACCCACACCTATACCGTGCAGAGCTATCGCCTGGGCTACACCTCACAACCCTCCAACGTCATCACCGTGGCGGCGAGCGGCATCGACGGGGTGGAAGCCGATAAGCCCATAGCGTTTATCGCCACTCCGGGCGGCGTGCTCGTGAAGTGCAGCGAGCCTCACCGCTGTGTGGACATCTACAGCACCAACGGCATTCTTGTCAAGCACATCGACGTGGTGAACAACGACGACTTTATCTACTTGCCGCAAGGCATCTACATCATGCTCTCGGCATCGGCAAGAAAACCTGTCAAGCTGGTGATAAGGTAGCTCCCTCGTCACACCAAGGAACAAACGAAAAGCTCCCTGAGGCAGCAATGCTTCGGGGAGCTTTTATGGGTTGTGGCGCAGCGACTTAGCGCACGCGGCCTACGTAAGAACCGTCGCGGGTGTCAATCTCAATCTTCTCGCCGGTGTTGATAAACAGGGGCACCTTAACGGTGGCACCGGTCTCCACGGTGGCGGGCTTGAGGGTGTTGGTGGCGGTGTCGCCCTTCAGGCCAGGCTCGGTGTAGGTGATTTCGAGAACAGTCTTGATGGGCATCTCGGCGAAGAGCACGGTCTCGGTCGAAGCGTCGGCAACAACCTCTACCACGTCGCCCTCTTTCATGTAGTCCACACCTGTGATAAGCTCCTTGATGATAGGAATTTGCTCATAGGTCTCCTGGTTCATGAAGATTGCGTCGTCGCCATCCATATACAGGTATTGATAAGGTCGGCGCTCAACACGCACGTCTTCGAGCTTCTCACCAATGTTGAAGCGGCGCTCCAGCACGCGGCCGTCTACCACGTCTTTAAGTTTGGTGCGCATGAAGGTGTTGCCCTTACCGGGTTTAACATGAAGGAATTCGATGCAGAAATAGAGTCTGCCGTCCATACGGATACAGGTTCCGTTTTTAATGTCTTGAGCGTTAATCATAATCTTGGTTTTCGTTCTATAATATGTGAATATTTTTTCTATAACTCATTATGAGGTGCAAAATTAGGTCAAAAATAGAAAAAAAGCAAAAAGTTTTGACTAAATTTCGCAACTTTCTTTGTTATTTAGAAAAAAAGCACTAATTTTGCAGTCCGAAATCAGAAAACAAACAAATATTTAGATAAAATGAAACGTACATTCCAACCATCAAACCGTAAGAAAGCTAACAAGCATGGTTTCCGTCACCGCATGCGCACTGCCGACGGTCGCAAGGTTCTTGCACGTCGTCGCGCTAAAGGTCGTTACAGCCTCACCGTTAGCGACACTGTTTACAAGTAATCGCAACCCGAGAGGGCAGTAAGCAGGACGAGGCAGCCCGCCGAGGCTGCACTCAAGCAACGCATAGCCGTTATAATCGATGCCGATTATGACGGCATTTGTTGTATCTATATAACGGTTACAGGTTAACGGTTAGAGGTTACAGGTTAACGGTTAGAGGTTAGAGGTTAGAGGTTAGAGGTTAACGGTTATAGGTTCGCAGGGTGGGGTAACACAAATTACCATGAATTGTCCATAAATTAATATAGAATTAAAGATAGTGCAACAGGTGGGGGTAGGCTGTAAGACAAGCCGAAGACTTGTCTCCATATCATGCTACGCATGGAAATTAAAGAGCTTCGCTCTAAAATTAAATAGGTGCTTCGCACTAAAATTATCTTATAACCTAAAGAACTATTTTAGCGCGTTAGCGCATAAAATTTGAAATAAAATTTAGCGAAGCTTTAACCTTTAGCTCGGGGGAGTGAGCAGCATAAGTCGTGCCAAAGGCACGGTGTGCGAACAGCGAACCTCCCCCCATTTTAAGCGAAGCGACCCAAATATAGTTTTTAATCGTGGTTAATCGTTTGAAAAAATCGAGGGGGAGATTGAGAGGGGGCTGTGTGGCCTTGTGTCCTCTTGTCCTCTTGTTCTCTCCTGTTCTCCTGTCTATTATTAAATATGTACGCGCGCGTGGAAATGATGAAGATAATCATTCTTTTTTATGAAAGATTGTTAATGTTTGCTTAAATCTGTTTCCGGATGCCGTTTTGGGTTAACCTGTAGTGATAGTTTTTAAGCGGTAATTGTAAAATTAGTGTATAATATGTTGTTCAATTTATAATAATGTCATATTTTTGCATAATAAAGAATGCTTGATGTGTTATATTGACTTTGATAACATGACGGTTGTAGGACATTGGTTTGCATTATGTGTAACCTTTTGAGAAGCACTTGGAAATCAATTAACTACTTTAAGTAGTAGGGCTATCAATTTCAGGCAGGACAAACACCCTAAAAGTGTAGTGGCAACAGCACTTCTTGTTAGTGTGTATATGCAACAAAAACTACTAATTATGGTATAAATATAAATGACAATTTAAAACCTAATCTATTTTTATTATGACACGTATTCTAAGATTACTTCTAATCGCAGCCATTGCCTTGCCACTGTGGCAGCCGGCGGTGGCGCAGAATGCCACTGGCGCCGATCCTGTCATGGGTGAAGTGAGTGGTGCCTTGAATACTATCTTCAAGGTAAGGAAAGACGCAAAACCCTATGAGCCGATTAAGCCCCGTGGCGACGTTCCTAATGGTTATGCCAGGGTAACTCTTGCAGTAGGAATTGCTTGGAATGATGGTTATGGGTATCAGTTGCTTCTCGACCAGGATGCTACGGTTTATAATACTTATAATTTAGGTCAGTATGGATCTATAAATGATTATACGACTAATTATGACTATTGGACTGGAACATATACTTTTAATTTACTTACCGCTGGTAGTACTGCTGCAAATAATGTATACAACGCATGCGAGTATAAGATACCGGAGAATGCCGACAATGCTGCTAATACCCAGAATGTTATAAACGACCAGGCTTCAATCTTGATTCCTGCCGGCACTTACGACTATGCTATTACAGTTCCATTTAATATCACAAGGGGCAACACTACCTACAATGTCATTGGTTTTGCCACCGATAGAGGTGATACTCCGGGCCGCGGTAACGACTTCGAGTTTGAGAGCGGCAAGTCTTATCTCTTTTATGTGATGAGTGTAAGTGCAGATGGTACATCTTATGATGCAGTGTTCCAGGAAATTTCGGCACCCTATATGGCTCTGCTTAGTGGCGACGGCGCATTTGGCGACGTTGAGATTGGCGAGGCAGCAACAGCCACGTTTACCGTGATGAATACCGGTGAGGAACCATTCACACCCGTTGTGAATTGTGACAATCCGGCATTTACCATCTCGAGCACAGGTAGCGGACTGCTCGCCAGTGGTTCGTCGCGCAACTATGTAGTGACCTTTGCCCCAACCGAAATGGAGTCGTATAACGGTACGTTCTCTCTTACTGCCGCCGAGGGCGAAGCTGTACATGATATACACTTGAGTACACCACTTAGCGGCAGAGGTATAGGTGAAGGACAACAGGGAGATCCTTCGGGTGGTGATTCTCAGAATGCGATGTACCCTATCTATACTAATAATGCCTATTATGGCACATCGTCACAGATGATTTATCCTGCATCGATGCTTACCGCTCAGGGAATTAAAGTGGGTGATGTAATCAATTCTCTCACTTTCTATGTGCAAAATAATGGCACAGTGAATCAGAATATTAGTCGTTTGAATGTAACGTTAAGGCTTGGTAACACCACAGCCACTACAGTAACGAGCCAAAATGCGATGACGACCAATCGCAATAACTCTACACAGGTGTTTAATGGCACTCTAACTGGAGGTCAAAACACACTAACTGTGACTCTTTCTACTCCTTACCAGTATCAGGGTGACAACCTGATTGTGGACTTTGTATCTGAAAGAACCAGCAATAATTATAGTAATTTCCAAACCAACTGGGCTGGTGAAAATGGTCATACCAATGCAAGTTATTGCACTTATGATAATTGGCGGGGTAATACCACTACATCTCAGGGCAGCTTCTTGCCAGAACTGTCAATAGGTTATTCAACCATGCCTGATTTGGAAGCCACCACATCGCTTGACTTTGACACAGTGAGCATAGGCAACGGAAAGGCGCTGACAGCAATTGTCAAGAACTTGGGCTCGGCGGATGTGCAAGCCACACTGACAGTCGCCGACAATCCTCCATTCTCGGTAGCAAACAGCACTGTTACCATAGGCGCAAACTCATTTGCAATTATTCCCGTTACCTTTATGCCAAAGGCTGAGGGCGACTACAACGGCACCCTTACAGTGGTGGCTGGTGGCGTTACAACCACTATTCCACTCAAGGGCACTGGCGTTTATACGGGTCCCGAAGCTACACGTGATTCCACTTTCTTCAAGGACATCACTTATACTTGGCCTATTGTTGCCTCTAATGGTATGGCTGCCAATTCACAGTCGTCAAAGCTGAATGAGATTGCTACCGACCCCGACCAGATTATCGCAATGCTACGCGCGATTTATATGAATCCCGACATTCCCGGCAACTTCAAGCGCGGCTACTCTGCAAGTGGTGGTGAAGACCATGACGACGATGTGCTGTATTCTGGAGTGGGAACCATCGCTTCGAGCACGGCAACCACAAGCACCGACTCTTACGGCTGGAATATCCCAGGCAATGTGCTTACCGGCACCTCCGGCAACACAACCTACAGGTATTTGGATCCCAATCAATATAAGCCACATGAGGAAGGCGTGACCTTGTTGCTCATTGAGATGGTTGATGACTTTAAGAAAGGGACTATAACTGCCTCGACCCACAATTATACCCAGCTGAGAGAATATATCGCGAGCAGTATCAGGACCGCACGCGTCGTTACTGAGTCGAAGCGCGTGGGCGAGGGTATTGAACGAGGCACCATGTTCAAGATTGACTGCGACAAGATGAATAAGTTTTACCTGCTTGCCAAGGGACAGCTCCTGTGGTTTGACAACCAGAAGGCTGCAATTGGCAACAGTAACCCTGTATATTATAATAATACATATACCGACGACGGTCTGGATTTCAGCTATTTAGATGGTCCTGCTCTGCTGTGCCACATGTTTGAGCAGTTCAGCCCCACTCAGGGCGGTGCAACAGCGGCTCAGGCCGACCTTTATAGGGACTTGACCCAAATGAAATCGTTTGGCGTTATTCATGACTGTCCCAATGTCCCATTCGTTCAAAACGGCCACCATTTCATGATGTATGGTGAAGAGAGTTTGTCAAAGGACTGCCAGGACGTTCGCGACCTGATGTTCTTCGTTCCCGACTATCGCATGATGGAGCACTTTAACCGTGGTTCCGGTGGTTTCAGTGAGAGCCGTACTCAGGACTACTTTAGGTATTATACCAAGCGTCAGCCCACTATGGGTCTGTTTGTAATCCATCAGGATGAGATTCCTGAGATTAAAGAGGAGAACATCATCACCTCGAGCACCGAGACCATGACAGGCCTGTGCAAGCATCAGTTGGCATGGAAGAGCAACCTCGACGACTTCTTGCCCGGCGAGTATCAGTATTATGAGCTGTGGGAGGTTGTAATTGATGAATTTGGTATGCAAAAATATGTTCCTGTCTATGAACGCAACGAGCAAGGTCAATATAAATTGGAAAACGGAACTTGGGTTAGCGACACAACAGGACAGAGCGAAAATCTTGTGCCCGTGATTCTGCCAAGAGAGCTGCTTGGTATTGGTGCCGACGGATTTAAATATCCCAACGTATATGTTGACATGACACGAGGCAGCCAGACCAAGACCTACGTTATCCGTGGTCGTGACGCTGAAGGCTTCCTGAGCCTGCAGATGAGTAATCCTGAAGATGTGTTCATTCCAGGTCTTGATCCTAACGAGAAAGCCCGCATGATTGGCGCTACCTACTATAGCCGTTACAATGCCGACAACCAGAAGAACTGCTATAGCAACAAGCTGGAATTGAGCAACAACGGAATGACTCTTACTGTCGATGAATTGAGCAGTGGACTTAATTTCTACCGCTCAAGCCGTGCCGCCCAGGTTGATGAAAACGGCAATGCTGTTACCAACGAGAGTGGCGACATCCAGTATGTAGACGGAACCAATAAGGTGCTCTTTGCCACCGCAACAGCAACACAGGGACCAAATGTTACGATTGATGGCGAAAGTGTTCCATCAGGAACAATTACCGTAACACTTGTTGATGGCACACAAAGTCCAAAAGGCGAATATCCTGTTGGCCAACTTGAAGGAGTGGGTGCCGGCTATCATGCCAATAATGTATTGACGTTCAACTACATTGTCGTTGATGACCACATTCGCTTTGGCAATGTTGTAAATGGCAATGTTGTATATACAAACCTCTACTTCTGGGACAACTACACGGTAGATGTTTCGAAGAACGCTCACCCATTGCAGTATCTCTACAAGATGGAGGTTGGTGAATCCTACAGTAACGACGTACGTGTGCCCGTGTTCAAGACCGACTCTCGAATCAACAGCTACACCCTGGAGCAAGTGAACAACGATGTTGAGGGTGACCTTGAGCTGGAGAAGATACAATTTGGCGCTAAGGTTCAGCTGGCTTCTAAAACCGAGCTTCTGCGTTATGACGCTTATCGCTGGAAAGCCAATGAAACCCGTTATATTGTGGAGTCGGTTGATGAAAACGGCGATGAGGAAGACTTCGATCCTACCGGCATTGCAGGTAACCAGGGTGACACTTACACTGTTACAATGAACGATGTAACTGATGCTGCAAACTATTACGTGGCACCAGCAGCCGACCAACCGACAGTAAGTACTGCACAACCCTTCAACTGGGCAACATTTGTTGACTATTATCCCGACAATCAGCCTAAGGCTCAAGACTATATTTATGCTCCTGTTGTAGAGCTCTTTACAAGAGGATATAAGGAGGGTGCTGACAGCCAGGAAAATAAGGTGGCTCGTGATGACTACAACACCTATGGTGGTCCACTACAGGGTACCGCTGTTGGCAAGCTTGAGATTGCCGTGGTTCCTGGTGGTATAGATGACAAGGTCATGACCGATTACTATTGGTTGGGTGACGACGGCAATAAGTATTCTTATTATTCACTTAACGTTGAGCTGAAGAGAAATGACGATAGTCCTATAGTACCTGAAGGCTATCAGTTCTACAAGGTTCGTGCTTGGCGTCAGGTATTGGACATGACCAACAATCCTGCTCCAGAATACCTCGGCGAGCAGTTTGAGCAGCTCAACTATCGTAAGGGTGATGCCGAAACCGGCAAGTATAAGTTTGAGGAATTCACTTATCCCGATGGCTGCAATGTCGATCCAACTGCTGATGCTGAATTGAATAATATCGACGGCTTGGGTTCAGAGGATGATATCTCTATTAAAGACCAAAGCGGCAATACCCTCAACTTCACCATTGGTACCTTTGGAGCACGCAGGGTGAAGATGCAGGAAGGAGAGCAAGGCACTATAGATGGGTTTAAGGTAAGGTATGTTGTCCGCATCTACTTTGCGCCTCAAGACGTAGTGGACGCAATTCCTCAACCCACACAACCTGCTCCTTCGGCTATCGGTCCTAAGGCCGAGGGCGATCAAGAAGTCAAGAACTTCTATATTGTAGAAGCTGTCAAGGACTACGTTATTGACTCTCAAATTCCTACCGACATCAAGGTTGTCAATGCAGCAAATGAGGTGGTTGGTGTGAAGTACTACAACGTAGCCGGTATTGAGAGCGACCGCCCATTCCAGGGCGTGAACATCGTGGTAACACGTTACAGCGACGGAACTACGACTACAACCAAAATAATTAAATAAAATTTTAGATAAGGTTTTTAAATAACATTTAATTACCGATTCAGGGGCACGATGTGATATCGCGCCCCTGTTTTTTTCATCAACCATAAGTGTCATATAAAAAATGTTGAGAGTCAATCTCAACATTTTGTGCATTGTGGTTTGTGGAATTGTAGGTTGTTCTTACCCTTCCAGGTCGTCGTAACGCTGGAAAAGGAAGTCGTTGTAGGGGAAGCGCTGAGTGTGAATGAGCTTGGCTTTTTCATAGAGCAGCTGCTTGAGGGCGTCGATGTTGACACGCTTCTTGGCACTGATAAAGACGCAGTTGCCAGTCATGCGCGACATCCATGTTTCCTGCAGCTCCTCTAAGGGTATGTTTTCGCGCTGGCGTGGCGTGAGGTCGTCCTCGTCTTTCTCGACATAGGAGAACAGGTCTATCTTGTTGAAGACCATTATCATCTCCTTGTTGCCGGCGTCACACACGTCATGAAGGGTGCGGTTGACTACCTCGATTTGCTCCTCAAACTGCGGGTGTGAGATGTCGACCACATGGATGAGCAAGTCGCTGTCGCGCACCTCGTCGAGCGTGGTCTTGAACGATTCCACCAAGTGGTGTGGGAGCTTGCGAATGAAGCCCACGGTATCGGTCAAGAGGAAAGGCAGGTTGTCGATAACAACCTTGCGCACAGTGGTGTCGAGGGTGGCAAAGAGCTTATTCTCGGCAAAGACGTCGCTCTTGCTGAGCATGTTCATGATGGTGGACTTGCCCACGTTGGTATATCCCACGAGTGCCACGCGTGTGAGTTTGCCTCGATTCTTGCGCTGTATAGTCTTCTGCTTGTCCCAGTTCTCCAGTTTCTGCTTCAGTAAAGAGATTTTTTGCTTGACGATGCGGCGGTCGGTTTCGATTTGCTCCTCACCGGGTCCACGCATACCTATACCTCCTCGCTGGCGCTCAAGGTGGGTCCACATGCCAGTGAGTCGCGGCAGCAGGTACTGATATTGAGCAAGCTCGACCTGCATCTTGGCATTGGCGGTCTGCGCGCGTTTAGCAAAGATGTCAAGAATGAGGCTTGTCCGGTCTAAGACCTTTACCTTAAGAACCTTCTCAATGTTGGACACTTGCTTGGGGCTAAGGTCGTCGTCAAAGACAGCGAGGCTGATGTCATTGTTCTCGATATATTGTGCTATCTCATCGAGTTTGCCCTTTCCCACAAAGGTGGTGCGGTTAGGTGCATCACATTTTTGTGTAAACTTCTTCACAGTAACGGCTCCTGCCGTCTCGGCGAGGAAATCGAGCTCGTCGAGATATTCCTTGGCTTTAGCTTCATTTTGCTGTGGCGTGATAAGTCCTACCAGCACTGCCCGCTCTTCTACAACGGTGCTCACGCTTTGTCGTTTCTGATCATCAAGTAATCCCATAGTTATTAATGTGTGAAATGTTTCGAGTGCAAAGATAGTGAAAAAACGGTGTGTGGGCAAGAAAAAAACACCACTGCCAGTGGGGCAGTGGTGAAGACATGGGTTTTATATTGCAAAACTGTTATTTCTTGGCAACCTTGGTGTAACGCTTGTTGAGACCCTCGATAACCTCGTCGGTGACGTCGAGATTGGGATTGAGATAGAAAGCGGCTGCCTTCTTCAAGATAATGTCATAGTGATTCTTGGCGGCATATTCCTTGAGGAAGTTGTCGATAGAGTCGTTGAGCTGCTTGTTGCTCTGCTGGATTTGGTTTGATGCATTTTGCTGGAGCTTTGCCATCTCGTTTTGAGCGTTGGCTTCCATCTGCTGATACTTTTGAGCATCGGCCTTGTAAGCAGCCTCACTGGTATATTGGTTGTTCTGTAGCTTTTGGTTTGCGTTTTTCTGGAAGTTTTCGAGCTGGTCGCTGTATTTCTTTCCTGCCTGGTCCATTTCATTTTGCAGACGTGTGCTCATTTCCTGGAAATCCTTGGCGAGGTTATAGTTTTTCAATACTGAATCTTCATCGATATACCTGATAACAAGCTTGCCGTTAGGGTCAATAGGGTTGGCGGCTTTCTCGGTAGCTTTTTTCACGTCTTTCTTCTCTTGCTGGTTGCAAGCTCCCATAGTGATAACAAGAGCCATTGCAACTAATGCCAGTTTCATTAAATTCTTTAAATTGTTCATTGTGAGTTATTAAGTTATTGTTAAATTTTCATTTGTAATACTCGTCGTGTTGCACGCATTTGATACCGCGCTTGTTAAGCTCGCGGTTGCCATTGATGTGGGTGTGGGGGAAACGTCCTCCCTTAACGAAGAATACTCTGATGCCGAGTAAAACCATCGCCAAGCCCACTAATATTATGGTCAAAAGCAGTATCTTCACGTCGTTAATCTCAAAAATGCATGCAAATTTAAAAAAGGTTTCTGATAAATTGTTGATTATTTAAAAAAAAATT
>CAMJZF010000044.1 GCA_946410125.1 uncultured Prevotellaceae bacterium
TGCCTTATGAGCAAAGCTTGAGAAATCGAGTCATGATGTTGCGAGACTGCTCGGTTAAGGAAGTAGCGCAGCTGCTTGCCTCAGTTCCATTGCACGAATTTGTGGGCAAGTTCATTGCAGATCATTCAGCTAATTGTGCCGTAGTCACAAGCAACCTTGACTGCTGGTGCGCGTTGCTGATACAGCGATTAGGGTGCCAAGGGTTTTGCTCACAGGCCATTACGTGCGATGATAAATTGGTGGAAATTGCCAGCATCATCAAGAAAGAGAGAATTGTGGAGCATTTCAAAGAGCAAGGCGAAACCGTAGTCTTCGTTGGCGACGGCCACAACGACCTCCAAGCCATGCAGTGCGCTCACATCGCCATTGCTACCGGCCTCGCCCATCCACCAGCTCCCAGCCTGACGAGCATCGCCCACCACATTGTCAACGACCAGCAATCCCTCCACGACCTCCTAACCTTTCTCTCCAAGAGCAACACAATAGATTAAACCTATTGCTGCGGTTGAGGGTGCTGAAGGCGATGCAGGCACCTTTGATTGTTTCTACGGGTGTCAGTCTTCTTTTTTGTTGTCGTCCTGGCTTTGGTTGACGGTGAGGGAGATGAGTTCGAGTCGTGCACCTGTTTTCTTGTTGATGTGGATGGTGTAGTTGTCGATTACGTGTTTCTCGCCCTGGTTGGGTATTACTTCGAGTCGGTTGACGATATATCCTGCTATGGTCTGGTAGTCGTCGCTCTCGGGCAGGTCGAGGTCGAAGAGTTCGTTGATTCGCTCTATTTCCATGCGTCCTGAGAATTCATAGGAGTTGTCGCCGGTCTTTCGTGCCACGAGCTTGCGGCGGTCGTGTTCGTCCTCGATGTCGCCAAAGATTTCCTCTACAAGGTCTTCGAGTGTTACCATGCCTGCTGTTCCGCCAAACTCGTCGACGACTATTGCCATGCTCTTTTTCTCCTTGAGCAGGTTTTGCATCATCTTCTTGGCGAGCATGGTCTCGGGCGCAATAATAACGGGCTTGATTTGGTCTTTCCAGTTTACGTTAGGCTTGAACATCTCGCTTACCTGGATGAAGCCAATCACGTTGTCGATGTCGTCGTGATAAACGACGAGTTTCGACAGTCCTGACTTGGTGAAGAGCTGGCTAAGCTCCTCGCGGCTGGTCTCGGCGATGTCGACACCTACAATCTCGTTGCGTGGAATCATGCAATCGCGCAGTCGAGTGTCGCTGAAGTCGAGGGCATTCTCAAAGATTTTGACTTCACGCTCTACCTCGCGGTTCTCGTCCTCGCTCTTGTCGATGTTTTCTTGCAGATAGTCGTCGAGCTCGCCCACCGAGATGAGCCTGATTTCTTTCTTCTCGTTTTTGATGCCAAAGAGCCGCATCAGCAAGCCCGACAGCCAAGAGGTGAACTGCGAGATGGGGTAGAGCAGCAGGTAGAGAAACAGCAGTGGCACGGCAAAGAAGCGCAGCGAGCGGTTGGGGTTAATGCGGAAGGCCGTCTTGGGCAGGAATTCGCTCATCACCAGCACTATTGCCGTGGAGATAATGGTTTGCACCAGTAGTATAAGGGCATCGTTGTCCTTGCCAATCCATGCTTCGAGAGGTTCCTTGAGCAGCCATGCGATTCCAATGCCATATATCACATTCACGATGTTGTTGCCCACGAGCATGGTAGAGATGAACGTCTCGCGGTGGGCGTAGAAGATGTTGAGGATTTGGCTCAGGAGTCCTCCTTTCTTGATGTCGATTTCGGCCTTTACTTTGTTGGACGACACAAAAGCTATCTCCATGCCCGAGAAAAATCCCGAGAGCACAAGTGCCGAAATGGTGAGAATGAGATATGGAACGAAAAGAGACACTTTATTTAAGTAGTAAGTTATAAGTGGTAAGTTATCAGTTGTCAGTTTTTAGTTTTTAGGGCGTTTACATTGAGGGGAAGCGGGTGTCGTTGACGGGAACCATTGCCTGGACTCGTCGCACCCGATAGTTGGTGAGGCGGTCGTTAGACTCATAGCCAACCCCCTCAAGCACCTTTTCCTGCGATTGCATTCTGATGAACGATTCGCTGTAGTATTTGTTGGCCTTTCGGTCCCAGTACATCTGGTTGGTTTCAATTTTGCCTCCGTTGGCATTAGTGATAATTACCATGCTATTGAGGCTCCACAGAGCTTTCTCTTCATCGTAATAGGCCGAGTCGCATGTTATCTCGCCACCGGTGTTGTCGTGTATTGTAATGTTGCCCACGAGGTTGAGCATCCTCTTGTTGCGGTCGTAGTGTGCCGAGTCGCATTTCATCGACATTTTCACATCAAAGTTGGGAGTGTTCTCCATTTCCTCGGCAATGAGTCCGTCGGGGAATACCCAGTGTGGATTTTCGGGGTCCTCATAGGCGAGCCAGGTCTTGGCAGTGATGCGATATTTTGTGGTACCCGAGTCGCTGAGAATGGTTTGCACGTTACGTGAAATCATCGTGGGCATGTTGTCGGGGTCGATTTTCTTGTTGGAGCTGGCGTCGATATCATCTTTACAGCCCGAGGCTATCAAGATAACTATCAGGATTGCTATGATAAAGTAATATCGACTTTCTTTCATTATTATTGTTTGGTTGAAAGGGGGGAGTTGCCGGGCATCTCTCGTTCCAGGTCTCTTGTGTGGGATAGAGATGATGATTATCTAATCTTGTTCTTCCAGAACCACATTTCGTTGAAGTTTACGCTCAGTGTCACGTTGAGGTAGTCTTCCTTGATGAGGCTGGTGGGAGTGGTGTAGCGATGCTTCCATTCCACTCCCAGGTTGACGAGCGTCTTGCTGCTGAGAGCTGGGAAGGAGAATCCAATTCCCACGCCATAGTCCTTGACGTTGTTGCCGTGCACTGTCATGTAGTCGTTGTTGTAGAAGGCACCAATGCGATAGGTCATGCGCTTGAAGTAGTTGCCCCTTGGGTTAGGGAGGTAGCTGAGTCCGGCAGCCACTTTCCAGCGGTCGTTCCACTGTGTTGTTTGAGCCTCAAAATGGCTTATGGCAGTGTACTTGGCTTTAGACCACTGCTGGTAGGTGTAGTCGACCTCGAAGTTGAAGCGGTTGTCGAAGGTGTAGCTGATGCCGGCACCAATGGTCATGGGCAGCTCATAGTTGCCCTTGAGCGAAATATCGGCAATAGTGTCGTAGACGATGACCTTGCTGCCACGGCTATCGGTTGCGACATCCTGATTAATGTCGGCCATTCGGCACATGGCATTGCCGTGCAGGGCTTTCTTGGGTGCGAAAGTGGCGCCAATCACCACGCGGCTCTTGCGCGAGACGTTGAAGGCATATTGCAGGCCAGCCCGCATGTTCCAGTCTCGAACTTCGATATTGCGCGTGAACTGGGTCTCGGATACTTGTCCCACCGATGTTATGTTGCTGAGAGAGCCAAACAGATAGGAGAAGTTGGCACCAATCGACAGGCCTTTGAATGGCTGCCATCCCACTCCGGCAAAGAGTTCGCTTAGTCCTCCCGTACCGGTATAAGAGCTGGTGCCGTTTTCCAGGCTGCCTCCAAAGGTGTAACCCACGCTTGAGAAGGGCACTACACCAAGAGCAGCACCAATGTTCTTGCCAAGCCTGAACGACGTGGTGATGTAGTCGAGTCCGCCACCCAGGTTATATCCACTGCGGTCTTCTTCCTTCGACCAGCAGTTAGTGAGGTCAACCCCCATGTCGAAGAGGAAGGTGAGCGAGTCGATTTGTGAGTAGCTGGCAGGGTTCATGACGTTGATTTGCCTTCCACTCTGCATGGCATATCCTACGCCTCCCATCGAGCGTTGAATGCCGGTGGCATTGTCGCCGAGGATACCGAATCCCAATCTGGAATAGGGAGTGGTTGTTGTTTGGGCATTGGCGGCTATGGTAGCCGCAGCAAGCAGCACAAGAGTTATGATAGAATTAAAAATTTTCATTATTTTATCGGTGATTTTTTACTACAAAGTGCAAAGTTACTAAATACTCTTTAAAGTAAGATGTAATTCTACATTTTTTAGCAAAATTTTGGAGTGCGTTTCACGCAGGCGACCGACGAGTTGCTTTAGATACAGTTTTTTGTCAGACGATTAATGACGATTAAAAACTATATCCTTAGATGCAGGAAAGGACGCTCCTGACGGAACTTAAAATTATTGAGCCTGCGGTTCTAGAATTTTTTTGGGGGCAAACAAAGATTAGATAATTTTAGTGCGAAGCGCATTAATATTAAGCGAAGCGACCCAAATATACTCGCCCCTTGGTGCTGCGCTTGTGGTGTGGAAAAAAATTGACAAGCAGTTGCATCCTCCAAAGAACCATCCCTTTTCTGCAGCTCACCGCCGCGGAAAGCCGGCGCAAGCCAACGGATAAGTAAAGCAGCTTCCTCATTTATTTAATGTTGAAGTCTTGGTAGGTAGAGTGGGGAGCGGCGATGTTGTTCATGTGCAAGCGTATTGTGCGGCAGGGTTCACTTGGGCTTTTGAGAACGCCTACGTTTACCGAGATATAGAAGTCGCGCCAGTAGAAGATGCTGTCGGCCGGTGTGTTGAGCAAGTCGTGGACGAGATAGGCCTGCACGGTGTCGTTGCCTCGTGTTTCGCCATCGATCATCATGTAGATGAGGCGGTTCTTGCCAGTGTGCTCGACTTGCCCGTAGAGGTTGATGAACTCGCCGGTGCGCCAGGCGCTCTTGAGCTTGATGGGGCTCATGGAATAGGTGTCAATGGGGTTGCGGTTCACCCTGATGGAGTCGCTGATGATGCGCACCAGCGACCTTGCGTCGATGTTCCAGTAGGAGTTGTCGGTGGCCTTGTGGTTGATGGCATAGTAGAGCAGCACCCGTGAATTTTTTGCCACCCGTTGGGGAGCTGCCACAGTGGTGAAGAGGTCGACGTGTGGCTTGTCGTCAATTCCTTCAAGTCTGAAGGTGGCATGATTGTCGTCGTCGACACCTGTGTAGGTTACGAGGTCGACGAGCTGCGACTCATAGGAAGGGTCGAGCTTGCCGTCATGGCTGCGGTCGCATGCTACTGTTGTGACAATGGCAATCAATATCGCCAATATTGCTGAAGTCCTACTCATTGATAGTGCGTTGTGAATTGATAATGATGCCATCGCGCATGTGGAGGACGCGGTCGACGTTGGTGTTGGCGGCAAGGCTTTCGTCGTGGGTGACGATTACAAAGGTGTGGTGGAACTTGTCGCGCAGGTCGAAGAAGAGCTGGTGCAGTTCCTGCTTGTTTTGCGTGTCGAGTGAGCCCGAAGGCTCATCGGCGAGAACCACCTTGGGGTTGTTGATAAGCGCACGAGCCACTGCGGCACGCTGCCGCTCGCCACCGCTGAGCTGAGCCGGCTTGTGCTCAAGTCGCTGTGAGAGACCGAGGTAGTCGAGCAGTTGTCGTGCTCGGTCGTAGGCCTCGCTGCGCTTGTCGCCACCAATTAGTGCCGGTATCGCCACGTTCTCGAGTGTGGTGAACTCGGGCAAGAGCTGGTGAAACTGGAACACAAATCCGATGTTGCGGTTGCGGAAGTGGGCAAGTTCGCGTTGCTTGAGGCGCAGCACATCGGTGCCGTCGAAGAGCACCTGTCCGCTCAGTGGAGAGTCGAGTGTGCCTATGATTTGCAACAGCGTTGTCTTGCCTGCTCCGCTGGGACCGACTATGGCAACAATCTCGCCGTCGTTGATAGTGACCGACACGTTTCGCAACACCTCAAGGTCGCCGTAACGCTTGGTTATGTTTTTTGCTTCAATCATATCTTGGTTATTAGGTTAGAGGGGAGAGGGGAGAGAGAGGATAGGAATAGCTAAGAGTGACTATGAATAACTAAGAGTGACTATGAATAGCTAAGAGTGACTAACAATAGCTATAAATTACTATGGGATTTTATCAGGGTTTCACGCCCAGGTTGTACATGATGAACGACTGGATGTCGGTGTATTCGTCGATTACCTTGCTCATGGGCTTGCCGTGGCCATGGCCGGCATTAACGTCGATGCGGATAAGCTTCACGGCGTTGCCGGTGTTGCTTGCCTGGAGCTGAGCGGCATACTTGAAGGAATGGGCAGGAACCACGCGGTCGTCGTGGTCGCTGGTGGTAACCATGATGGGTGGGTAGGGGGTGCCGTCGTTGTGGATGGTGTGCAGTGGCGAGTAGTTCTTGAGATATTCAAACATCTCCTTGCTGTCGTCGCTACGGCCATAGTCGGGTGCCCAGTTCCAACCGATGGTGAAGAGGTGGTAGCGCAACATGTCCATCACGCCCACCTGAGGCACTGCCGCACCCCACAGGTCGGGACGCTGGTTGACAACAGCGCCAACGAGCAGACCGCCGTTGCTACCGCCGTTGCAGGCAATCTTGCCCTTGCGGGTGTAGCCTTGGTCGATGAGCCACTCGGCTGCTGCAATGAAGTCGTCGAAGACGTTTTGCTTCTGCATCTTGGTGCCAGCCTTGTGCCACTCTTCGCCATATTCGCCACCGCCACGCAGGTTGGTGTAGGCACAGATGCCGCCCTTGTCAATCATGGCAAATGGGGTGCGTGCATAGCTGAAGCCTGGGTTCATCGACACGTTGAAGCCGCCATAGCCATAGAGGAACACGGGTCGCTTGCCGTCCTTCTTCATGCCTTTCTTATAGATGAGGAACATGGGAATCTTGGTTCCGTCCTTGCTTGGGTAGAAGACCTGCTCGGTAACATAGTCGCCAGGATTGATAGCCACCTTGGGCTGGAAGAACGGTGTTGACTCGCCAGTCTCGGCATTATAGCTGTAGATTGAGCTTGGGAAGGTGTAGGAAGTGAAGTTGTAGAACACCTCGCTGCGCTTGTTCTTGCAGCTAAAGCCCACCGAGCCGAGTGCGGGCAGCTTTATCTCATGGATTTCGTTGCCGTTCTTGTCGTAGAGGTAGGCGTGAGTGCTTGCGTCGCGGTCGTAGGTGACGATAAACTTGTGATTAGACATCTGAATGCCGCTGAGCACCCACTTCTTCTCGGGAATGAACTCGGTGAAATTCTTGGCCCCGAGGTTATTGGCATCATAGGCAAGCACCTTGTAGCAAGGAGCGTTTTGGTTGGTCATCACATAAATCTTGCCATTGTCGACACCGATGGGTGAAAATGCAAACTCGCCATCGTCGGCAATCTTGATGTAGTGGGGATTAAGGGCCTTTAGATCCTTGACATATAGCGAATTGCCCTCGCCGGCACTTTGCAGGATGAAGATGAAACGCTCGTCCTCGTCAACGCCCACCTGATTGAAGAGCAATGGGTCGGTGTAGCTGCGGAACTCGAGATAATCTTCCTCTTGTGGAGTGCCCAGCTTGTGGTACATGACCTTGTGCCACTCGTTCTTCGACGACTTGGCATCCTCGGGCTTGTCGTAGGCGCTGTAGAAGAAACCGTCGCCAAGCCACTGGGCATCGGTAAACTTAGCCCACACAATGTGGTCATCGAGCATCTTGTTGAGCTTGAGGTCGTGCACGATAATCTCGTTCCAGTCGCTGCCGTTGCGGGTGATGGTGTAGGCGGCATATCGTCCGTCCTTCGAGAAGTTGAGGCTCTGCAGTGCCACGGTGCCGTCGCTGCTCAGGGTGTTGGGGTCGAAGACCATGCGTGGCTCGCCGTCGAGCTTGTCTTTCACGTAGAGGACGCTCTGGTTCTGCAAGCCGTCATTATAGAAGTAGTAGATTTTGTCTTTTACATAGAAAGGCGTTCCCATCTTGGCATAGTTGGCAAGCTCAGTGAGGCGTTTCTTCACCTTGTCGCGGAAGGGAATTTTCTTGAGATAGGCTTGAGTGATTTCGTTCTCGGCCTTTACCCACTGAGCGGTCTCGGTGGAGTTGTCATCCTCGAGCCAGCGATAGGGGTCGGCCACTTTGGTGCCAAAATAGTCGTCTACCACGTCAACGGTGTGAGCCTTGGGGTAGTTAATCTTTTGCTGCGCTGCCATTGAGCCAGCCACGATGAGTGCTGTGCACATGATTAATGATTTCTTCATAATTATAATTTATCGGTTGTTAGTTTTCGTTGTGGTTATAATGTGCAAAGATAGTTAATAGTTTTCAGTTTTCAGTTATCGGTTATCAGTTTTTACCTCTTTATTTTGGGTTTTTAGTTTTTAATGTGTGGTTTTTTTGGTAGAATGGAAAAATGCTATTATCTTTGCACCGCACTTTTGTGAGGCGCAATAAGTCTACATGAGCCAGCTGCTCGGATGGTGGAATCGGTAGACACGAGGGACTTAAAATCCCTTGGCCATTGCGGCTGTGTGGGTTCAAGTCCCACTCCGAGTACTAAAGCAGGGGACTTCGTTGAAAGAAGTCCTTTGCTTTTTTTTTAGAACCATAAAGTTGTGAAATCTTGACAAGAAAAACATAATTCACTATAAAATTTGTTGACAATGAAAACAAAACCCGATTTAAGATTATCGACGCTGATAAACATCAGCTTTGGATTCTTTGGTGTTCAGATTGCCTATGCGTTGCAGAGCGCCAACATCAGCCGCATCTTTGCCACGCTTGGTGCCGATCCTCACAACCTGAGCTATTTCTGGATTCTGCCTCCATTGATGGGTATGGTGGTCCAGCCTTTGGTAGGTTACTTCAGCGACAAGACGTGGACCCGCATGGGCCGTCGCATTCCTTACCTGCTGGTGGGTGCCGCCGTTGCGGTGCTTGTGATGTGCATGCTTCCCAATGCCGGCAGCTTTGGCCTCACTGTTGCCGCTGCGATGACCTTTGGCTTGATATCGCTGATGTTCCTCGACACGAGCATCAACATGGCAATGCAGCCATTCAAGATGATGGTTGGCGACATGGTGAACGAGAAACAGAAGGCTAAGGCTTACTCTATTCAGAGCTTCCTGTGCAATGCCGGTTCGCTGGTGGGTTATATTTTCCCCATCCTGTTCACGTGGATTGGCATAAAGAACATTGCTCCAGCCGGCGAGGTTCCCGACTCGGTGAAGTGGTCGTTCTACATTGGTGCAGCAATCCTTATTGGCTGCGTGATTTACACGATTGCCAAGGTCAAGGAGTACACTCCGGCACAGATGGCAGAGTTCCGCGAGGCAACCAAGGAAGAAGACAAGAAGATTGCAGCCGCTACAGGCAAGAGCACCGGCAACTATGCCTTGAAGGTGTTTATGCAAGTGGGAATTGTTCAATTCTTCTGCTGGGCAGCGTTCATGTACATGTGGACCTACACCAACGGCACAATTGCCGACACCGTGTGGCACTCGACCGATACCGCAAGCGAGGGTTATCAGGCTGCCGGCAACTGGGTGGGCGTGCTCTTTGCCGTTCAAGCCATTGGCAGCGTGCTGTGGGCATTGGTATTGCCTATGTTCAAGAACATCAAGGTTGCTTATGCGTTAAGCCTTGTAATAGGTGGCATAGGCTTCGTGATGGTGCCTTACTGCACTAACCAGTACCTCCTCTTTGTGCCTTACTTCCTGATAGGCTTTGCGTGGGCGGCTATGCTGGCAATGCCATTCACCTTGGTGACTAACGCACTTGAGGGCAATCCTCGCATGGGCACTTATCTTGGTCTGTTTAACTGCACCATCTGCATTCCGCAGATTGTAGCAGCCGCACTTGGCGGAGTTACCCTCAAGGCTCTTAACAGCGTTCAGGGCAACATGCTCATCCTGGCAGGTGTGCTGCTGGGCGTGGGTGCCTTGTGTGTGTTCTTGATAAGCGAGAAGCGTAAAGCCGCAGCCAAAGCTTAATTTTTTGAAACTGCTCAATAACCTCAAGCACTCACCAGCAATGTGGTGGGTGCTTGCTATATATAAAGACAATAAGTATTGCGAGCGTTAGTCTCACAATAATTTTTTATTGAGAACAGTTGTGGTGCAAACGGGTGCGTAGGCGGTGTGACAATTGTGTTAATTTTTAAGGAAAGTATTGTGATTAGATGAAAAATGTGTATATTTGGGAAAAATTTCGTACAATGCCATAAAAGGCAGATTAATACTACAACAACCAAACAATAAAATATTAAATAACATGAAAAAGAAAATCTTACTTTTAGCAGCTGCATTGTTGCCGTTGCTGAGCCAAGCCCAGGGATGGCCCGACAACTATGGCGGTGTGATGATGCAGGCATTCTCGTGGAATTCCTTCAGCGACACACGCTGGGTGAAACTCACCACTCAGGCCAATGAAATTTCACAGTATTTTAACCTGATATGGGTGCCTCAGAGTGGCTGGACAGGCAACAGTGGTTCGATGGGCTATGACGTGAAGTATTACTTCGACCAGCACAGTGCGTTTGGCAGTGAGGCAGAGTTGCGCAACCTGATAAGCACCTACAAGAACCTGGGTACCGGAGTTATCGCCGACGTGGTGGTCAATCACCGTGGCAACGCATCGAACTGGGTGGATTTCCCCGAAGAGACCTACAACGGAGTTACCTATAAGATGACAGCTGCCGACATCACCAAGAATGATGACGGCGGAAATACCGCCAACTGGCTTGCCGAGCAGCAGGAGCTTGGCACCATTCCCGCCAGTGTCACCCTCAGCAACAATACCGATGAAGGTGAAGACTGGGGTGGCATGCGTGACCTTGACCACAAGAGCGAGAATGTGCGCAACATCATCAAGGCTTATGTCAGCTTCCTCGTCAACGACTTGGGCTACACCGGTTTCCGCTATGACATGACCCGTGGTTTCTTGGCCAACCGTGTTGCCGAGTATAACGCCGCCGCCGGCGTTCAGTTCTCGGTGGGTGAGAACTGGAGCAGCCTTAACGAAATCCAGACTTGGATTGACAACTGCAAGTGGAATGGCGTGAACATGAGTGCCTCGTTTGACTTCCCCTTCCGCTACACCGTGCGCGACGTGATTCGCGGTCACAACGACGCTGGTTCGTCAAAGAACTGGAAAGACCTGACAATAGGCGGCTTAATGGCAAGCCCAAACTTCAAGCGCTATGCAGTGACCTTTGTTGAGAATCACGACACTCAGTATCGTGACGAGAACAATCAGAATGACCCATTGCGCAAGGACACCCTTGCTGCCAATGCCTATCTGCTCACCATGCCTGGAACTCCCTGTGTGTTCCTGCCCCACTGGAAAGCCTACAAGCAGGAAATCAAGAACATGATTGATATTCGCAAGACCGTGGGTGTCACCAACACCAGCACAGCGCAAAAGTATACCATCTCCAAGAGCTATGAAATGTCGGGCTTCAAGTCGAGTGGTGCCAACGGCAAGGCAATGTACTGCATCGTTGGTAATAACAAGTACACCAAGTCGGACAATGTCGTCAATCAATATTATGCCTCAATATTCAATGAGGCGGTGCAGGTAGTCAAGGGCTATGGCTACCGCCTGTTCATGTCCAAGAACTGTGAAACGGCATGGGTCGACAAGGCCTCGGGCAAGTACAAGGGAACGCTTAGTGTCATGCTCTCGGCAGTTACTGCCAGCAGCGGTGCCCAGCTTGTCTATACCCTCGACGGCAGCACTCCCACAGCCAGCAGCACTAAGGTTGAAAGCGGAAGCAAAATCAACATCTATGAGCCTTGCACCCTCAAGGTGGGCATTCTCTCGGGCGGAACAGTAAAGGGTGTAATCACCCGCGAATATACCTTCTCGGCACCTCCCAAGACCATCAAGGTGTGTGTCAACGCCCAGTCGGTAGGTTGGAATCCTGTAAGGTACTACACATGGGACCAGGATGATGTTCAGCACAATGGCAACTGGCCCGGTGAGGTTGTCACTGCAACCGAGCAGCATGACGGCCACACCTTCTATGTAAAGGAATATACCCTTGCCGATGATGACTGCTACATGAACTTCGTGTTCAATACCGGTACCAGCGGTGCACCTCAAACGGTAGACGTGATGTTTGCCAACACCGACAAGTACTATGTCATTACCAATCAAAAACAAGATGGCAAGTATGTGGTAGTAGAGTATGAGCCAGGCATGAATCTTGGTCTTGTGGGCGACGTTAACGGCGACGGCTTTGTTACCAGTGCCGACGTGACCGCCATCTATGACGTGCTTCTCGGCATTGACACCACATTTGGTGCAACAGCCGATGTCAACAATGACGGTTTTGTTACCAGTGCCGACGTAACAGCAGTGTATGACATTTTATTAGGAATTTAAATGATTAAGAAATTATTATTAGGGGGGACATTAATGCTTTTGTGTCCCCTTTTTTTAAATGCAGGCAATTATGACGTGAATGGTGACGGCTATGTCACCAGTGCCGACATAACTGCTGTCTATGACGTTTTACTCGGCACAAACGACACCTTTGAGGCAAGTGCCGATGTCAACGGTGACGGCTACGTCACCAGTGCCGATGTAACTGCCATTTACGATGTGCTGTTGAACGGGTTGCCTGTTCCTGAGCGACTGGTGGGTGGCGACATATCGATGCTCACAAAATATGAGGAGGCGGGTGCTGTCTATAAAGACAGGAACGGTAATGAGATTGACAACATTCTGGCTTACTTTGGCGAGCAAGGCTGGAACGCGATGCGCGTGCGCCTCTTTGTAAACCCTGAGAATGCCAGCGATGCTCACAAGAAGGAAGGCGTGGTGCAAGACCTTGCCTACGTTAAGGTTTTGGGCAAGCGCATCAAGGATGCGGGCTATGCTCTGGTGCTCGACCTGCACTACAGCGACACCTGGGCCGACCCAAGTGCCCAAAGCGTGCCGGCAGCCTGGAGTGGCTGCAGCGTTGCCGAGCTCAAAGACTCGGTCTACAGCTACACCAAGCGTGTGTTGCAGGAGATGATAGCCGCCGGTGCAAAGCCCGATTTCATCCAGACCGGCAATGAGATTACCGGTGGCATGCTGTGGCCTACGGGTAAGAACTGGGATAATCTTGCAGCCTATCTTACCAGCGCTTCACAGGCGGTGCGTGAGGTGAGCCCCGGCACTAAGATTATTCTTCACACCGAGTTGCATCGAACCAACAATGGTGCTGGAAACATTGTTGCCGACTATTTCTATCAGCAAGCCGCTAATTATGGGTTGGATTACGACATCGTGGGGTTGAGCTATTACAGTGCCTATCATGGAGATTTATCAAAACTCAATGAAGACCTTAACTTGATAGAAGCGGTGAGCGGCGACAGGCCCATCATGATTATGGAGTGTGGCTATGGCTATGCCTGGAACTTGCCCGACACGAAGTTTGACCTTACGGCGTCCTATCCTTACAGCAATGAGGGGCAGAAGAATTTTACAGTCGACATGATTGCCACCTTGAGGCAGCACAGCCGCGTCAAGGGCTTGTTCTGGTGGTGGCCCGAAGCCAATGAATATAATATCCCCTGGCAGAACCAAATCACCACAAACTGGTGGAACGGCAGTCTCTTCGACAGCCGCGACGGCAAGGCGCAGGAAGCGCTCTATGAGTTGAGGCGGTTTCTGGAATAGGAGTGATAGGAATAGCTATGAGTAACTATGAATAGCTATGAATAGCTAAGTGGGTGTGAAAAAAATAAGGCTTTTCTCGCGGTGAGAAAAGCCTTAATTTTATTGAGTCAATTATTGAGTCAATTTTTCAGGTCACACTATTAGTTGGATGGTGTGAACTTAACGTGGAAGTCACCCTCGTAGGTGATGTAGAGCTGGATGAAGTAGCTGCCGTCAACGTCAAACTTGAGGTTACCGCCATCGTAGCTCAGGTTGTTGATGTCACCGCCCCAGTTGATGTCCCAGTCTTCGTTGGCACGGAACTTAAACTCAGTGCCAGCGGGAATATCGCAATAGCATTCCCAAGCACCGGTCTGAGTGTTATAGGTGAGCTTAGCATAGTCGCTTGCCCAACCGTTGAAGCCACCAATTATACCGATAGTGGTGATTGGAGTGAGGCTGTAAGTCATGTTGGCGAGGTTGGCCTCTACCCTGTAGAATCCTGCAGGAGCGTTGATGTTACCGGCACCTACTGCGAGTGAGCCATTGTAATCGTCAGCAGCTTCATCAAGACCCCAGTCGGGAGCATCCCATGAGCTCTCATGGCTACGGAACTTGAAGTCGCCGTTGAGATACATGAAGCCAAAGTATTCACCATCGTTGTTGCGAGCATTTGGGAATAATCCATCAGCACCCTTCCAGCCTTTGTTCTTGAGGCCGGCAGCAGGAGAGCCCCAACCGTTGGCGTTACCAGCCTGCCAAATCATGTCGGCGTAAGCCAGACCCTCAACATCATAGGTCATGTCGTTAGTGTTAACGGTGATGATGTACTGGGTGTAGTCGGTGTCCACATCAAGCCAAATCACGTGGGCAGCGTCGCCCTTGGCGAGCTTGCCACCAAAGATGAAACCGTCGGTCTCCTCGGTGCTGCCCAGCTTGCCTGCCTCAAAGTTGTTGAGGTCGGTGAAGGGCAGGAAGAAGAACTCCATCTCCTGTGCGGGAACGGTGAGTGTAAACTTGCCAGGCTCCACAAACTCCATAGGAGTCTTGTCGTTGCCCTGAACGATATACATGCCGGCAGCCATCTTCACAGCATCCTCAATGTTGCTGACGAAGCGGAATGCCTGGCCGTTATTGTTGAGAACCGTAGTTACGGTGATGGGCACGTTCACAGCATCTTCAGGGATGCCATAAAGACCCTCGAGAGCATCGCGCAGCTCAGTTGTCTTGGCGCGACCTTGCGCGTCAACACTAACAGTGCGGCTGTCGCTCTTGTCGGCGTTGTAGAGAGTAACATCGTTGGTAGCTATAGTACCCTCTTCAGCATTATAGGTGGGCGTGAACAGCAACACACTATCGGCTGTGATAGTTGTGAAGTCGATGGCACCGGCAGCAGCCACTGCAGCATTTGCACTTGCAGGGTTCTCGCTGTTGCTCATGGGGTCGGCCCAGTCCTTGAAATCCTCGGTACAGCTTGCCATGAGCAAACCAATACCTAAAATATAAAATAACTTTTTCATGTTGTGTTAATTTCTTCTTTTAAGATTGACTCGGGCTTGGGGAGCGGAGCGTTGCCCGCTCCCACACAGCCGTTATCAATGTTTATTGGTTCATAAAATTACTCAGTAGCAAGGAAATAGTAAAGTCCTAAAATGTCGTTGAAGTAGATGTTGTAAGTTCCAGCCTTCACAGGAATGTTAGGACCACCTTGAGTACCGATGCCCAATGGGAAGTCGGTACCACCCCAGTTGATGTCCCAAGTGCCGTTGGCAAACTTGAGCTCGGCATTTGACTCAAAGGTTACACCCTTGAGATACCAGTCATGAGTCTCGGTGTTTTCACGCTTGCCCATGGCAGTCATGGCGTTGCCGCCTGCATCCCAACCCTGGTAGTCGCCAGGCATGGTGATGGTGGCATGCTCGGTGTAGGTGCCATCAAGTTTAACCATGGTGAACTTCTGGGTAGCAGTGTTCATCTCAATCTTGTAGTAACCATCCTCGGGAATACCGATGTTGTGGTTGTCGCCATCTTCGTCGGTAACAGGAGAATCACCCTCAAGGTTAGTGTAGTTTATCTGGTCGTCCCACTTGCCTGGAATCTTGACAAACTTGAACTGACCGCCAGCGGGGAAGTAGCCGGCATAAACGAGCAAGGTGTTGCCGTTGGCGTCAACATCGGCACCTGGCTGTGGCAACAATGGGATAAGACCTGTACCAACAGAGCCCTCACCGTTGTCCCAGTCGTTGCTACCGATGCAGTTACCCACCATGTACCAGAGCACTGGATCGGCAGGCTTGAGCTCGATGTAGTAAGGTGCAACAAGGAATTTCACTACGTTAGAAACAACCTCTTGAGCGCCATTGGTGTTGGCTTTAACGCGAGCATATACTTCCTGGCTTTCAGGAACTTGGCTCTCGTCGGCATAGTTGCAAACCACTACCAGAGCTTTAGCAACATCGGCTGCGCTCACCTCGGCATTGCAACTGCTGAAGATGTTATCAAACGTGTAGTAGTTGCATTGAGTCTCGCCACTATCGTCGGCAACTTCGGCAGAGTAGGGTATTGTCCACTCGTTGGTGGGGGAGATCTCAACGGTATATTCGGCTGCTACAGGGAAGCCTCCGTAGTCGGGTTGCGACCAGGTGAGGTTCACTGTCTTTGAGTTTGCCAAGTCAATAGCTTGATTGGCATAGGCAGGTGTGTTCAGCACAAACGTAGAAGGTTGCTGAAGCACTGGATTAGAGTCGCGGTCATCGCTACAGGAGGTGAACATGAGAGCCACACCCATGAGTAACAATGCTGACTTGAATATATTATTCATATTAATCTCTGTAATTTAATAATGGTTAGTAATTCATTATTTATAACCCTCGTTCTGCTTGAGGTTGGGGTTGGCAATCAGGTCATCGGTAGGAATAGCGAAGACGTTGCGATAAGCCTCGAAGTCGCGACCATTATAGGCACCGCCCTTCCATTGCCACTTATAGTCGGTGCTGCCACCAAACTTGCCAAAGCGGATAAGGTCGACACGGCGACGACCCTCGAAGTAGAACTCGCGGCTCCACTCGTCGAGAATGGTGTTGAGCGAGCAAGAGGTGAGAGGCGTGGCATGTGCACGTGTGCGCACTGCGTTGATGGCCTGCAGGGCGTCGGCGGGAGCCGAACCACTGCCGGCAAGGCGAGTAACAGCCTCGGCATAGGTCAAATAAGCCTCAGCGGCACGCATGTAGAAGAGGTGGCTGTCGGGGAATGTGTTGTCACTGCCCTTAGAGCCGTCGCACTTGAAGTTGGTGAACTTGGCAACAGCGTAGCCATACTTGAAGTCGCTCTCGTTCTCAACGTTGAGGTTACGACCCTCGGTCTCAAAGAGAGCACGGTCGTCGCCAGCAGCTTCTACAACGTCGTAGGCATGTCCTTCGGGAGCCTCGATGTCGCTGAAGAACTTCTTGATAAGATCGGGACGTGCACGGTTACCACCCCAGGTGTTGTTGTTATAGAGTCCGTTAACCTCAACTGGGTCGTAGGGATAGGGGTGCATGTCGCCGTCAAATGTAGAAGCAATGAGGAAGTTGGTACCACCATAGGAAGTGGTGCGAGTACCGTCTTGAATTACAGGGAATACAGCCTCGACAGTAGCACCGTTGGTGCAGTTGTCGCCCATGAAGAGCATCTGGTAGGCTGTGAAGTGACGCTCTATGCCGTCGATGCCTGTGCCCTCATAGTCGCCGGTGAACAGCTTGTAGCTTGAATCCATCACCTTCTTGGCGTAGTCGCGGGCAGCAGCCCATTGAGGAGTGCCGGTGTAGACTTGAGCATTGAGGTAAAGACGGGCAAGAAGCAACCAGGCAGCAGCCTTGTCAACACGTCCATAGCCTTTCTGACCATAGGTCTTGGGCATTGGGTCGCTGAGGACTTGATCACCACCGGTCTCGCCGGCGATAGCCTTGAGCTCGCTCTCGATGAACTCATAAACCTGAGCACGAGAATATTGCTCGGGATTGTCGCCCGAAATCTTGGTAGTGAAAGGAATGTTGCCAAAGGCATCGGTGAGCAAGTAGAACTGGAAAGCACGCAGGAAGCGTATTTCGGCAGTCATAGTGGGATCGTAGTCACCAAACACTTCAAGATATTGATTGCAGAAGGTGATACCGATACAGAGACCGTAGTAGTAACCACGCAGCATTGGGTGGCTGGCATCGTAACTGTTGTGGCAATAAGAAGCGATACCTTCGTCGCCCCAACCGCATATTGCCTCGTCGCTGGTCAACTCGTTAGAGTTCCACATCTGGCGGAACTTGTGCTGGAAACCACCATCAAGACCGTCAACGTCAACGTTGTCGTCGCCACCGTTGTTGCCCGAAGTGGCAAACACCGAGTAGCACTTGTTGAACAACTGCTCGGGTGTTACGTCGTTTTGCAGTGAAGGGTCGATAGGTTCTACATCAAGGTCTTTAACGCAGGAGTTCAATCCCATGCCCATCAATACTGCAACAGCTGCACAAACTATATATTTAAAATACTTATTCATCTTGATTATATATTAAAATGTGTCAGTAAAATTAGAAGTTCAGGCTCAAACCAAGGATGAACGAGATGGGACGTGGGAAGATGTCGCCACCAATACCCTGGAAGATTTCAGGATCAATGCCGTCATACTTGGTGATGCAGAATACGTTAGAAACAGAGCCATAGACACGTCCACCCAGGCCATGATAGCCATTGCTCTTGAACAGCTCGTTGAAGCTGTAACCCAGGGTGATGTTGTCACACTTGAGGAACGAAGCGTTCTGTACCCAGTAGTCGCTGAATACTGTCTCGTTGTCGTAGGTTTGCCAACCCATGTTAACCGACTCTACAGGACGGTTGTTCAGGTAGAAACCAGAAACCTCTTCAAAGATGGCAGCCTTGCTCACGTTGTGATAGCCTTGCATCACATTGTTGAACATGTAGTTGCCAATGC
>CAMJZF010000045.1 GCA_946410125.1 uncultured Prevotellaceae bacterium
GGTAATCGCCCCCTAAGAGGAGACTCAAGAGAAATCCTGAGCCTCCTTTTTTTGTACCCAATGGAAAATCCCCGGGCTCTCGTGTTTTCTGCCCATGTCCTCTCTTCCCTCTCTTCCCTCTCCACCGTCCAGAGCCCTAAGCCCCTCCACGGCAATGGTCTGCGGCATGGGAAGGCGCAGGTAATCGCCCCCTGAGAGAGCCCGAGGAGAAATCCCCGAGCTCTCGTGTTTTCTGCCACCTCGCTCACTGAGCTAAATATGAACCAGATGAATGCAGTCCCCAATCAGTTCACAACACACTCTCATTTATAATAACATTGCGTCATTCACGTTTTATTATTATCTTTGCACTCACAATTCTATCATTGATTTATGAATTTGCGCAACATATATGACTCGCGGCGTATCTGGAAGATGGTGTTGCTGGCAGTCTCACTGATACTGGTGGCAGTGTTTATCTATTTCTCTAACTCTCTTGTAAAGGATCTTGCCAAGCAGGAGCGTGAGCGTATGGAGATTTGGGCCGATGCGACCCGAGAATTGACTACCTCGACCGATACCGATGTTGACTTTCTTTTCCGCATTATCAGGGGTAACAAGAATATTCCTGTGCTGCTTGTTGACGATAGTGGCAACATTATCGAGCAGCGCAATTTCAAATTGCCCGAGCCTGCCGATACCTCCAAGATGATGATTGATGAGTATACGCAAGTGAATAAGGCTTTTCTTGCCAAGAAACTCAAGAAGTTGCGCAATTCCACCAATAGCATTGAGATAAAAATTGATGATTCCACGAGGCAGATGCTTTACTATGAGGACAGTGACGTGTTGCGACGGCTGGCCTATTATCCCTATATACAACTTGCTGTGATGTTGCTGTTCTTGGGTATCGCCTATTTTGCACTTATCAGCGTCAAGAAAGCTGAACAAAACCGCGTATGGGTGGGTCTTTCGAAGGAAACTGCGCATCAGCTGGGAACACCCATTTCCTCGCTTATGGCATGGACACAGATGCTTGACTCGATGGGCATTGACAAGGAGATAATTGCCGATATGGACACCGATGTGCATCGCCTCTCGGTTATTGCCGATCGTTTCTCGAAGATTGGCTCCATGCCCGACAAGGAACTCACGTTTATAAACGAAGCCGTTGAGTCGAGCCTTACTTATATGCGCACGCGCATTCCTAAACATGTAACTCTTACCGTTCACACCGATGGTGACAAGAACTGTGGCGTGATGCTCTGCCAGCCGCTTTTTGAGTGGGTGATGGAGAATCTCACCAAGAATGCCGTTGATGCCATGGGTGGTCAGGGGCGCATCGATATAGTAGTTACCAGCGATGCCCAGCATGCTCACCTCTATGTCAAGGACACAGGAAAGGGTATCCCACGCAAGAACTTCAAGAATGTGTTCAATCCGGGTTTTACTACCAAGAAACGCGGTTGGGGACTGGGATTGACGCTTGTAAAGCGCATTATCGAGGAGTATCACGGTGGCAAGATATATGTCAAGGAGTCGGAGGTAGGTAAGGGTACTACCTTCTCAATTGAAATTCCAAAAGTCAAATGACGATGCCTTCAACACAATACATAAAGATGCTGGGTACTGGCAGTGCCATGTGTACCCGATGCTATAACACATGCTTTTTCCTTAAGTCGGCAGCCGGGCAACTCATGGTAGATGCTGGCGGTGGCAACGGCATCTTTCGCCAACTCTATCGCGCCGGCATTGATTTCACCCAGATAAGACATCTATTTGTCACCCATGTGCACACCGACCACATTATGGGAGTGATTTGGCTCATTCGCAAGATTTCGCCCCTGCAGTACAAAGGCAAGTATAACGGCACGTTTACTATCTATTGCCATCGAGAGGTGAAACATGCGCTTGAGACCATGTGCAACATAATGATTCCTGCCAAGATTATGAGTGCTGTGGGCAAGACAATAATCCTGCGCGAGGTTAGCGATGGGGAGACCATCGACATCGACGACATGAAGGTTACTTTCTTTGACAGTGGCTCGGACAAGCTACTGCAGTTTGGCTTCAGTGCCTTGATGCCCGATGGGCAAAGGGTGGTGTGCTTGGGTGACGAGCCCTACAAGCCATCGAGCGAGCAGTATGTCAAGGGTTGTGACTGGTTGATGTGCGAGGCATTTTGCCTTTATCGTGACCGTGAACAGTTTCGCCCCTACGAGAAGCATCACAGCACTGTTGTCGACGCAGCACAGCTGGCTCAGGACCTTGGGGTGAAGAACCTGCTTCTTTATCACACCGAAGACACGCGCCTCATGGCTCGCCGTGATAACTACACCGCCGAAGCCCGCACAGTCTATCAAGGCATTATCCATGTTCCCAACGACCTTGAGACGGTAAAACTATAGCTTTTTTTAGGAGTTTTCCCAACCCTTTTTAGATGGTGAAAAAGTTGGAGTAAAATGGAGCCGTTGAAACGCATTGCAAAATGGATATTGACCCCGGCATGGCACAACTTGCCAATGCTGTTGCTGCTATTTGTGCTCCTGTCGCCAGAGTTGTGCCGAAGGTCGTTATATCAACTCATTCACCGCAATTGGGACATATATCAAATTGAAGCTAATATCCGTTTAGTCCATTTTGCGGGCTTGGCATTCCTTTGGTCCTTTATCCTTACCCTAATAGCCTATTATAGCGGCAAGTACAGGAAAAAGGTGAAAATTGTCATTTACACCATTTGCTTCATCAATTTTGTGGTAGAATCCTTTGTCTATTACAATTTCAATACATATATATCACCACAAGTCCTGCAACTGATTGCAGAGAGCAATGTGAATGAGGCGAGTGAGTTTTTTGCCACTTTTGCAATGACGTCAGGAATGGTCAAGACCTTAGTTGCAACCCTAATAATGGTTGCCTTAATAGTTATTGGCGAAAGATTATATCCTAAATGGCGCAATAGAAGAAGATTGTCCAAAGCAGTAAAGATTGCTGGCGGAACGATGTTGATGTTGATGACAGCTTTTGGCATCTATTGCACCCACATTATTGTAAACATGTATTCCTGCAAAACGATAGAGCAACTTGAGGAATGTAGATTTGTAAACTGGGGTACAATAGGTATGGATGGAATAACCACGTTGCTCTATTCCTCTCATGCCCTGCAGCTGGCAAGCGAAAATGTGACCATGTCAAGAGCACTCACACTTGAAGAAGCATATCATGGCGATGCTCGATTGGTCACGAGTGACTCGACAGTTAACATTGTGCTGATTATCGGTGAATCTTTTATCAAGCACCACGCCTCAATCTATGGTTATGAACTGGAAACGACACCCTATTTAAAGAAAGAGCAAGAACTTGGCAATCTTGTTGCCTTCAACGATGTGATATCTCCTTACAATACCACGGCAAGTGTGCTCAAGAACATGCTTTCATGCAACACTCGAGGCGAGCGATGGTGGAAAGCCCCATTGCTGATGGCATCGCTCAGGCGTGCAGGCTTCGACGTGTTTATTTGGGATAATCAGTGGCATCAGCCAGGATGGGCTACCGGAACATTCACGTTCTCGATGGAGACGTTTTTCTACAATAAAGAGGTGATTGATGCGTGTTATACGTCGACCAATGAGCAATATTTCGATTACGATGGAGAATTGGTTGCCGACTTTGACAAAAAGATAATGAAAACCGGCAAACTGGGGCGCTACAACTTTATCATTTTCCACTTGATGGGACAGCATTTCGAACTTGACGAACGTTACCCTGAGAGTTTTACCCATTTTACTGCCGACAGCATAAAAAGAAAAGCCTCTTATCTCACTCCAGGTGCCAAAGATGCCATAGCAAAATATGATAACGCAACACTCTATAACGACTTGGTTGTTGAAAAAGTCTTCAACTTGCTTAGAGCAACTAACAGCGTGGCAATCTATGTGTCGGACCATGGCGAAGAGGTATATGATTATCGCAATAATAAGGGTCGCACTAATATTGACGACAGTTCCTCGGGCGATATAAATGCGATGTTTTTAAAGTATGAGCATCAAGTGCCTTTTGTCATTTGGATGTCGCCAACGTTTAGGGCTTCTCATCCTGAGCAGTCGAGGCTTGTTGAGAGTGCAGTCGATGTTCCGTTTATGAACACCGATGTAAGCCAGGTAATATTATATTTGGCACAAGTGCAGACCAAATATTACAATCCATGCCATAATCCCCTGAGCCCACAGTTCAAGCCCGGTAAACGCATCATCTATGACAGGATCGACTATGACGAGTTTATGAAGATCAGTTCAAAGTGACGAAAGGTATTGTGACAGTAAGGAAAATTAGCTATTTTTGCACAGAAATATTCATAAAAAACTTGATAACAATGAAAAAAGCATTATTATTACTTGCGATAGTAGGCATGGCCGTTGGAGCCGTTGCTCAGCCCCGTCATCACCGTGGAAGACCACACCATGATCGCGGCATGCACCGCATCATGAAAACCAATCCCAAGGCACCAGAGTTCCTGAAACAAGGCGACAAGATTGCCATCCTCTCGCCTTCGAGTGTTCCTACAAAGCTGGATATTATCGACAAGGGTGCCGACGTGCTTCGTCAATGGGGATTTAAGACGGTGGAAGGCCGTTATGCCCGTACCAATTACCACACCTATGCAGGCACTCCCGAGCAGCGTGTGAGCGATATAATGTGGGCACTTCGTGACCCTGAAATCAAGGCTATTATGTGTTCTCGTGGTGGCTATGGCTCGGCCAACGTGCTTAATCTGCTACCCCTTGACAGTCTCGCCAAGTACCCCAAGTGGATTATCGGTTACAGCGACATTACTGGCTACCTGAGTGCCGAAGTTCGTGCGGGTAACATGGCGATTCATGGCAACATGTGTGGCCGTCTTGCCGAGACAGGCGGCACCGACCAGCCGAGCTTGTGGCTCCGCGACATGTTGATGGGCAAGATGCCCCATTATGAGGTTCCCGGGAATGAGTACAACAAACCCGGCAAGGCAAGTGGCATTTTGATAGGTGGCAACATGTGTGTCTATGGCGACATTGCCGACACTCCCTATGACTTCCTTGACCGCAGTTTCATTGACGGTCGTGACATAATACTTTTTATCGAAGAAGTTGAGGAGCCTTATTCCCGCATCGACCGCATGTTCCAGCACTTGATTTTGCGTGGTGCAATGGATAAAATCAAGGCACTTGTGGTGGGTCGTTTCGACGGTTGCAAGCCTTCACGCGGTTATAACTCGGTCTTTGAGTTCATCGCCGAGTATGTCAAGGACTACAACATTCCCATTTGCTACGATTTCCCTGTTGGTCACGATGAAAGTTGGAACTATCCTGTCATTGAAGGATGTCCTGTGACCCTTGAGGTGAGCAAAGACAAGGTAACAATGGATTTTGTAGGGTTATAGAGTTTTCAGTTATCAGTATTCAGTTTGGGTTAAAGCCTTGGACGGGGAGCTGTTCCTGAACTGCCAGTGCCGGTGTGCCTGATGCCTGCCTGCTCAAGGTCTCGGTCGGTAACTCTCTGGAACACCACATCGCTGGGCTCGTTGCGGTCAACAACCACCGCAGTAAAAGGCCGTGTGGTGTAGCTCGTCATGTGTCCCTCTCGAATAATGTAGGAATAGTACAGGCGGTCTCCCACGCGGTTGACCATCACCGTCTCGATTTGTGTCTGGCGTCTGGTCTCGGGAAGTATGACGGCTATCACAAACTGATGACGGAAGTCGATGGATGTGGGTTGTCCGTTACGCCCCATCACTGCAGCAGCGCCAAACACGCTCTCGAAGTCTTGCATGTTGTGAATCACCAACTTGTGAGTGCCACTCTTCATGTAATTGTTCACATAATAGTTGTTCATGGGTGTGTAGTTTGCTGTCACACCTTGCAGATTCACGGCACAAGACGACAGTAAAGCTATTGCTGCTATCATGCCGATAATCAATGTATTTCTCATAATAGACGGGGTTATTTAGTTAATTTGTCGTAGTAGAAATTAAGTACGTCGGTAGCTGCGACGAATGATGACTGCCGGTTGCCGAGCACCATCTCTTGCTTGAGTTGCAACAGTCGCTCCACTTCGGGATCGTTATAGAATCGCGACTTTAGCTGTTCGTTGATAGTCTCATACATCCAGTACTTCTCTTGCTGGCTGCGTTTGCGAGAGAAATATCCGTTATGGTTTACATGCTCGAAGTATCGGTCAATCATATTCCATACTTCGGTAATGCCAGTCTCATAATATCCAGAATAGCACAATACCTCAGGAGTCCACTTGCTTGGAGGCAAGGGGAAGAGGTGCAGCGCATTGCGGAACTGTGCCGCTGCAAGGTTGGCGCGCTCAATGTTGTCGCCGTCGGCCTTGTTGATAACGATTCCGTCGGCCATCTCCATGATGCCTCGCTTGATACCTTGGAGCTCGTCGCCTGTGCCTGCGAGCTGGATTAGGAGGAAGAAGTCGACCATCGAGTGAACGGCAGTCTCGCTCTGTCCTACACCCACAGTCTCGACAAAGATATTGTTATAGCCAGCTGCTTCACACAGCACAATTGTCTCGCGTGTCTTGCGAGCCACGCCTCCGAGCGAACCTGCCGATGGTGAAGGGCGAATGAAGGCTCGTGGATGCACCGAGAGTTTTTCCATCCTTGTCTTGTCGCCAAGGATAGAGCCATTACTGCGTTCACTGCTCGGGTCGATGGCAAGCACCGCAAGCTTGGCATTTTCGTCTTTAAGAACATGGAGTCCAAACACGTCGATTGAGGTACTCTTTCCCGCTCCAGGCACTCCGGTAATGCCTATGCGTCGCGACTGCCCAGTGTGTGGCAGGCATTTCTCTATTACCTCCTGAGCAATGGCCTGGTGGTCGGGGTTAAGGCTCTCAACGAGAGTCACCGCCTGTCCCAGCACAGTTGTGTTGCCCTTTACAATCCCTTCCACATAGTCGTTGACCGTGAGCTTTGGACGGTGTTTGCGCCGTTTCATATAGGGGTTTACGATGGGCATTTGCTCAATGCCGGCATTGACCTGCAGCCCAGAGTATTGATCATCATTCTCGGGGTGCTCGATGTTGGGAGTTTCCACATTGTGATGCTTAGCGATTTCATTTTGCTCCTCTTGAGAGAAAAAGCGCTTGTCGTTCTCGTTGACGGTGTGTTGTGTAACTTTGCTGATTGCCATTTTTTAAATAAAGGAGTTAAAAGAATATAATAACAATATCCTTTAAACTTTAAACTTAACTTTTATTTTTTTTCTCCAACGACCCTCACGGTGATGCGTGGGTTTGCGGGATCGTTGGTGATGATGGTGAACTGAGAGTTCAGCACATTGCCGTTGAATTTGTTAGGGTTGATTTTCAGTGAGATAGTAGCTTTCTCGCCGTTCTTGACCAGTGTCTTGTCGATAGTTGTTTTTATTGCTTTGTCGGTCGACATTACACGGCGCACTATCAAGTTGTTCCTGCCGGTGTTGATAAGGGAGAGCTTGCACTCGGCGATGCTGCCTGCAACCAAGTTGTCAACAACTATTTTGTCGGTCATGACCGAGCATATTGGTGCATTGGCGCGTTCTTCATCGTTGAGATGAGAGAAATCCTCAACCACGTTGGTTACCACATTGGCATCGGCTGTGGCACATGTCTCGTTGCTGTGGAGGGGACGTGCCGAGATAGTAAGATGGTCATCGTTGATGCCCCATACTGGGGTGTTCAACGAGTTGAAGTAGAAAGTTATAGTGCTCGTACCACCTGGTGGCACTGTGTCGGGAATGGCGCGGGTGTCGATGTGGCTTGTGTTGTTGTCGATGCTTAACACAAGGGTGTCGCGGCTGGCGTTGTAGGCTGTAATGAGGTTGTTGCGCAAGATACCTTTCTTTACCTCACCGGCCGCCATCGTCAGGCTTGTAAAATGTAAATCACCAGCGGGAACAGGGAAGTAGCGGTTCACCGACTCGGGACTGCCCATCACCTTGCCCTTGACGATTAGGCGTGTCTTGTTGGGCGTAGTGTTGGTAAAAACCCACACCGTTTTCTCAAAAGAACCAGGTCGGCCTGTTGGGGAATAGGTTGTGCGTATGCTGTCGCTCTTGCCTGGAGCGATAGGGGATGTGTTATACTCGGCAACAGTGCAGCCACATGATGACTGCACGCGAGTTATCACCAGTGGCTTGTCGCCCGTGTTGGTAATCACAAACCAACACGACTTGTCGCCGTCGCTCTCATTAAAGGTGCCGAAATCATGGGTGGTTTCTTGCCACGATGCCACACTTTGCGCCGTGGCGGTGCAAACAGTCATTGCAATCAAGAACGATGCTATGAATCGGAGTGTTAGCGTCATTCTTTACTCTTTGCTTTTTGGAATGATAACGCCGGTAATAACGAGCGACGAGACTTTTTCGGCTGTGTTGGTCTTTACCTTGATGGTCTTCTTGAAGTTGCCGGCGCGTCCTGCCGGGCTGAAAGTCACTTGCACCTTACCTTTTTTCCCTGGTTTGATGGGTTTTACCGAGAAGGTTGGGCGTGTGCAGCCACATGATGCTACAGCATCAATGATGAGAAGTGGCTTGTCGCCGGTGTTGACAACCTCAAAGGTGTGCTTTACAGGACCTTTCGACTCCTTGATGGTGCCGAAGTCGTAAGAGCTCTCTTTAAAAGTAGCTTTTGGTTGTGCCATCGCTGCAACGAAGCAAAAAGCCATCGCCAGCGACATAAGGATAAAACGTTTCATAATGTTTATATATTTTTGTTTTACAATGGCAAAATTACAAAGAAAACCTTTTATTGTCACGAAAATAATATTTAATAATTTATAAAAGTGTTCTTTAATAAACGTCACATGCATCTATATGACTTTTTTAATCAAGAAAAGTTTATTGTATTTAGCTGGTAATGTGTAATTCGGGTTAACTTATATAACCTTGATTTGTGAGTGGCAGAACCTATGAAAAACAATGATATAAAATGAGTTGGTCTTACAAGGAGATAGCGGTTTTTCTTTACCAAAATTGGTTGGTTACTTATTATGCTTGCTTGCGAAAAATCTTTTTGTATTTCTACACTCGTAATAGCAAGGTAAAATTCATGGTGTATATATTCAAAAAAACTTAGCATTATTGCTCTTCTTATGGGTGTTTTCAGTATGATTTTTTTGTAAAATAATTTAAAGTTTCTACCATTTGTTTCGATATTATTTGTACTTTTGCATGGATTAATGTAACCGTAAAAAGGTTATTGTTGAAAATCTGCTTTTTATGTCACTGATAGTCAGTACTGTAAAGCCGATTGCGTCGGAGATTCTATAATTTTTTATCCGCATTATTTGATGCGGTGTCCCCCCGATATTGTCTTTATACTAAATGTTCAGTCAGTCAGATGTGTTGTGGTTTCCAATGAGGGTGAGCTACTCAAGTGCTCCTCGCCTTCTGAGGCTTAAAGAATTGCTTGACGAACGTAGTGATGTGCTCGATACTTATGTTGCTATGCATTATGCAAAAGTTGGCAACCAGATGAAATTTACTCCTGTCATCAGTAATTTGATTTTCGTCAGAGCCACTTACACCAACCTCACTGACATTAAGAATACAGGTGAATTTTTGCCACTACGCTTCATTATGCATCCAGTCATGGAAGAGAATGGCTGGGTTCACCGTGAGGCGATGTATATTAAAGATGCCTTGATGAATGACTTTATACGAGTCACATCGGAAGCCAACGATAAGGTCATCTTCTTGGATAATCTTGAGTTTGCCTGCCGACCAGGGCAGCGAGTTCAAATAACTCAAGGAGCTTTTGCCGGCGTGAAGGGTGTCATAAAGCGCATACAGGGCAATGTGTGTGTGGTAGTACCCATCGAAAATACTATTGCGGCAGCCATTACCGGACTGCCTCGCAAGTATCTTTGCTATCTTGGTGAGAGCTAATTAAAAGTGGGTTCTATAAATTCCAATCAGGCTCATGCATTTGTTTAGGTAATCACTTAATACCTATTAGATTTTGCAAAAAAACATATATCCCTAAATTCAGATTAATAAAAATTATAAATATATGAAGAATTTTTTTATATCTATTGCTGTCTTTATCGTTGCGATGAGCAGCTGTTCAACACCCAACGTGTCTTATTTTCAAGACATGAAATCAAACCAGAATGAGGTTGTTAAGAATGCACTTGATGTTAGGATACGTCCAGATGACAAGCTTACCATCGTTGTCAAGAGTCAAGACCAGCGACTATCGGAGCTCTTTAACTTGGCTATCTATACTCAGCGAGTTGGCTCTTCTGGTGGTGCACAACAAATGTCGGGATATACAGTCAACAGCCAGGGAAACATTAATTTCCCGGTTCTTGGAGAGCTACATGTTGCCGGATTGATGCGTGAGGAGGTGGAGCAGCTTATAAAGCGGGAACTTATTAACCGCAAGCAGATTAACGACCCACATGTTACTGTTGAGTATGCCAATCTCTCGGTGAACGTCATGGGTGAGGTAAACAAACCCGGCCGTTATAGTTTTGACCGCGACCACATCACCGTGCTTGATGCCCTGAGCATGGCTGGTGACTTGACCATCTTTGGTCAGCGCGACAGTGTAAAGGTGGTGCGTGCCAACAACTTGACCGACCATACCACCTATGTAGTCAACTTACAGAATGCAAATGAGCTTTATGCTTCACCGGCATTTTACCTGCAGCAGAACGACGTCGTTTATGTAGCTCCAAATGAATATCGTGCCCGCCAGTCGACAGTCAACGGCAATAACGTGCGTTCCACTTCGTTCTGGATATCAATTGCATCGTTGGCTGCATCGTTGACATCAGTAATTTATATGATTGTCAAATAGCAAAATAGAGTAGTTTTAAGGTTGCTCTCCATTATAATTTTTCTATAAATCAAACACAAAAGAACAACAAGTAATATGTCTGTTATCAAGAAAAATAATGCCACCGAGCCTGAAGCAGAGGATAACTTCAGGCTGCAATACTTTTTAACGCTTTGCCTCAACCGCAAGTGGTGGTTTGTCATTTCAGTTGTGCTTTGTTTTGCATTGGCATCTATCTATCTGATGTGCAAACAACCCGTCTATACCCGTTCATCGTCGGTTCAGCTTAAGACGGCCAATTATAATGACAATTCTCTGGCGTCGGAGTTAAGTTCAGTTTCTGGAATGGGTGTCTTCAGTAATAATTCGGATGTTAACAACGAGATGGTATATTTCCAGTCGCCCGACCTTATCATGGAGGTTGTCAAGCGCCTTGGCATAGATGTGACTTATCTCACAGACGGCACTTTCCACAAGAAGACCCTTTATGGCCAGTCATTGCCCGTAACTGTGACGTTCTATGACCTGGTTTATTCTGATAATGCTTCATTAACCGTAACACTTAACAAAAAAGGCGAGGTTAAATTGAGTGACTTTAAGCGCAATGGAAAGGAGTGTGGTGACGGTAAGACTCTTGCCGCCACTTTAGGCAGCGAAATCAAAACTCCACTGGGACGCCTTATCGTTGCACGTTCAGTCAATTATACACAAGTGGTTGATGACGAGCTGAGCATTTATGTTAAACGCTCCAACCTGATGTCGGCTGTCTCGAGTAACAAGGGTAAGCTTAAAGTTAGCATGAACGATAAGGATAACGATATCATTGACCTGACATACAGTGATGTGAGCATCCAGCGTGCAGAGGACTTTCTCAACATGCTTATTGCTGTCTACAACGAGAATTGGATTAAAGACAAAAATCAGATAGCCGTCAGCACATCACAGTTCATTGGTGAACGACTGGCAGTTATTGAAAGTGATCTGGGTAATGTAGACAGCGATATATCGTCATACAAAAGTGCCAACCTTGTTCCTGATGTTGCAGCAGCTTCGCAGATGGCAATGACTACCGCTAATCAGGCCAGTGTTCAGATTTCAGACTTGACCAACAAGCTTTATATGGCTCAATATGTTCGTGATCATATCAAGAAGGCTGGCAACACCCAGCTGCTGCCGGCTAACTCTGGATTAAACGCCCAAGCCATAGAGTCGCAAATTGGAGAGTACAACACTAAGCTTTTGCAGCGCAACAGTCTGGTTGCTAATAGTAGTGATGAGAGTCCGCTTGTAATAGAGCTTGACAAGCAGTTGACCTCGATGCGTGCAGCTCTCATTTCGTCGCTTGACAATGAGGTCGGCACCATTGAGTCGCAGATAAACGGCCTTCGTTCTGTTGAAGGTGTCAACACTTCTAAGATGGCAAGTAATCCTACTCAAGCCAAATATCTGCTGTCGGTAGAGCGTCAGCAGAAGGTAAAGGAATCGCTTTATCTTTTCTTGCTCCAGAAACGTGAGGAGAATGAGTTGTCGCAGGCATTTACAGCCTATAATACCCGCATTATAATGTCGCCCACCGGCTCAATGTCGCCCACTTCGCCTAACCGTCGTCGCATTTTCTTGGCTGCACTGTTGCTCGGTTTGCTCATTCCTATGTTGATAATATATGTGAGTGAGAATATGAACAACAGCGTGCGTGGGCGCAAAGACCTTGAGGGTATGGAGATGCCGCTGGTTGGAGAGGTTCCACTTTATGGGCGCAAGGATCGCATCACTTGGCTTAACCGCATCTTTGGCAAAAAGAAAAGGAAGGATGTCTATGAGATTGTTGTCAGGCCCAAGAGCCACAACGTTATTAATGAGGCATTCCGCATAGTTCGCACCAATCTCGAGTTTATGACAAGTTCTGCACCTAACCGCAAGGTGTTTATGGTTACCTCTGCCAACCCTGAATCGGGCAAGACGTTCATCTCAATGAACTTAGCCACGACATTCAATATCAAGGGGCAGCGTGTGGCGGTAGTTGATTTGGACCTGCGTCGTGCTTCTTTGTCAGAATATGTGTCATCGCCCAATTTGGGAGTGTCGGAATATCTCAATGGCAAGTTGACTAATTGGCGCGATATTGTTGTACCGGTTCCTGGTCACGAAAAACTGGATGTTATTCCTGTGGGTGTGATACCTCCCAACCCTGCCGAACTGCTGTTCAGTCCTATGTTAGAGAAACTTATCGGTGAGTTGCGTGAAAGCTATGATGTGGTATTTCTTGACTGTCCGCCTGTGGAACTTGTGGCCGATACTAATGTGATTGCCCGCTGGGCCGACATGACAATCTTTGTTGTGCGTGCCGGTCTCATGTTGCGTGACATGTTGCCTAATATCGATGAATTCTACACCGAGAAGAAGTTTAACAATATGGTAATGCTTCTCAATGGAACAGAGGCAGAGAATAGTCGCTATGGTTACGGTTATGGCTATGGCTACAAGTACAATGGTTACTCCGACTAGTAGAAATGATTAATTGAAAAACGTTTATGGATAAAAGAGCAGATAGAATTTACCTTTGTCTGGCTCACATGAGCGATACAGGTGCTGAACAGAAATACGTTCAGGAAGCCTTTGATACAAACTGGGTAGTCCCCCTTGGTCCCAATGTTAACGGTTTTGAAAAAGACCTGGAGGATTTTGTAGGACAGAGCAAGCGAGTGGTGGCGTTGAGCTCAGGTACAGCTGCTGTTCATTTAGGCCTGCTTGCCTGTGGCGTTGGCCCTGGCGATGAAGTGCTGGTTCAGAGCTTTACATTCTGTGCATCGTCGCACCCCATCACCTATTTGGGAGCTACACCTGTGTTTATCGATTCGGAGAAAGATACTTGGAATATGGATCCTGAGCTGCTGGAAGAAGCCATCAAGGACCGCATTGCAAAAACGGGTAAAAAACCCAAAGCCATCGTTCCTGTTGCACTTTATGGTATGCCATATAAGATTGACCGCATCATGGAGATTGCTAATCGCTATGAAATTCCTGTAGTGGAGGATGCTGCCGAGGGATTTGGTTCCAAGTTCAATGGTCAGGTAATAGGAACGTTCGGTAATTATGGCGTGCTGAGTTTCAACGGCAACAAAATAATAACTACTTCTGGTGGTGGAGCATTAATTACTGCTGACGATGAAAGTTGGCGTGAAATCATGATGTATGCGACTCAGTATCGTGAGAGTTATCCTTACTACCAGCATGAGAAGATAGGTTTTAATTACCGAATGAGTAATATATGTGCTGGCATTGGCCGTGGTCAGATGACTGTTGTAGAGGACCATATTGCACATCACAAAAAAGTACAGAAACTCTATGAAGAGTTGCTGAGTGATGTAAAAGGCATTACCGTTCACAGTCAACCAGCCACAGGCGAATATGACAGCAACTACTGGCTATGCACCATTACTCTTGACCCCGACATGAAGGTTAAAGGCCAGGAGAATGCCTATAGGCAGGTAGTCACCGGTGCAGTGGGCGGTGCTGCCGGAGTTATCCATGCTGCCAAGAGTACCCATACCGACTGTGAGCCCAATGCCAATGTCGAAGCCATGCGCATGGGTCTTGACGCATTGAATATAGAGGGACGTCCGCTTTGGAAGCCCATGCACAAGCAACCGGTATATAAGGATGCTCCAGCTTATGTAAATGGAGTGAGTGAAGCCTTGTTCAAGGTTGGGATGTGCCTGCCTGCCGGACCCTATGTTAAAGAAGAGGAGGTGCGCTATATCTGTGAGGCAATAAAGAGCTTGATTGAGGAATAAAGCACTGAAAATTATTCACAAAAAATAAATGAAAATTTTAGTAACTGGTGCCAAGGGCTTTGTAGGAAAGAATCTTTGCTGGGCACTGAAGAATATACAGGTAGGAAAAGACAAGACACATCCTGGGCTGACTGTTGAAGCGGTGTTTGAGTACGATATAGACTCTACTCCCGAAGAACTGGATGCATGGTGTGAAAAATGTGACTTTGTGTTCAATTTGGCGGGAGTTAACCGTCCTAAAGAGCAAAGCGAGTTTATGGAAGGAAACTTTGGGTTTGCTTCTATCTTGCTTGATACACTGAAAAAACATAAGAACACCTGCCCTGTAATGCTCAGTTCCAGTCAGCAGGCGAGCTTGGCAGGGCGCTTTGGAAACAGCGAGTATGGACGCAGCAAGAAGGCCGGTGAGGACTTGTTCCTGGAGTATGGAAAGGAAACAGGAGCTAAAGTGCTGGTGTATAGATTTCCAAACTTGTTTGGCAAGTGGTGCCGTCCTAACTACAACAGTGCAGTAGCCACTTTCTGTAACGCTTTTGCCAATGATCTTCCTTACACCGTTAACGACCCAAGTGTGGAGCTGGAATTGCTTTACATTGATGATCTTGTTGACGAAATGATTGCAGGGTTGGAAGGCAAGGAGCATCATTGCGAGTTTGACGAACTTGATGTCCTGCCACAAGAGGACGGTCGCTATTGCTACTGTCCGATTACGCATAAAGTCACTTTGGGAGAAATTGTGGAACTCCTGAGAGATTTTGCAGAACAGCCTAAGACTTTGATGATTCCTGAGATTCCAGCCAACAGTTTTGCCAAGAAGCTGTATAGCACCTATCTTAGTTATCTCCCTTATGAGAAAACGGCTTTCCCATTGAAGATGAATGTGGATGATCGTGGCTCTTTTACCGAACTGGTTCATACGCTAAATGCTGGCCAAGTGAGTATCAACATCAGCAAGCCAGGCATTACCAAGGGACAGCACTGGCACAACACTAAATTTGAGCAGTTTATTGTAGTGAAGGGCCATGGCCTTATTCAGCAGAGATGCGTTAGCCCCCTCCCAACCTCCCCCTCAAGGGGAGGGGAGAAACTCTATAACACAGCTTCCCCAATTCTTTATGAGCAGTTGAAGGAGAAAGCAGAGAGTATGCGCCAAAACCCCACAAAGGCAGAGTCTGCCATGTGGCAGATATTGAGAGGCAAACAACTTGATAGTAAGTTCCGTAGACAACATATCATAGGTGAATATATTGTAGATTTTGTTTGTCTGGATAAACAGCTTATCGTGGAGATTGATGGTGGTTATCATAAAAATTCAGAACAACAAGAATTAGACATACAAAGAACCAATTTTCTACAGTCAAAGGGGTTCTGCGTTTTGCGTTTCACCAATGACGAAGTAATTGGAGATGCCGAAGGAACTATTGGAATAGTCAACAATGCGCTATCTCACCTCTCCACCCTTGAGGGGGGAGCCGGAGGGGGGCTTATATTGAATTGGTTTGTTAGTGGCGATAATATTCAGGCAGTGCACATGCTTCCTGGCTATACGCATAACATCATTAATCTGAGCGACACCGAAGATTTGGTGACTGTTATGTATTGTAATGAAATTTTTAATCCCCAGAAACCTGACACGTTTTTTGAGCCAGTGTAAATGATAAAAAAAGATGAAAGGATTTAAAAATAACGGGAAGCTGAAGCTTCTGATAATTGTTGGAACAAGGCCTGAGATTATACGTCTGGCTGCTGTAATTGACAAGTGCCGTAGGTATTTCGACTGCCTGCTGGCACACACGGGGCAGAACTATGACTATAATCTGAATGGGGTGTTTTTCAAGGATTTGAAGTTGGATGCCCCAGATGTGTATATGGAGGCTGTGGGCAATGACCTTGGCGAGACAATGGGTAATATCATAGCCAAGAGCTATCAGCTGATGGTGGAAGTGAAGCCCGATGCAGTGCTGGTACTTGGTGACACGAATAGCTGCCTGTCGGTGATTGGTGCAAAGCGCCTGCACATCCCGATTTTCCACATGGAAGCTGGCAACCGTTGCAAGGACGAGTGCCTGCCCGAGGAGACCAACCGCAGAATTGTGGATATTATCAGCGATGTAAACATGGCTTACAGTGAGCATGCACGTCGCTATTTGGCTGATACAGGCCTGCCTAAGGAACGCACTTACGTTACCGGCAGTCCTATGGCTGAGGTTTTGCACAATAATCTCGCTGATATAGAATCAAGCGACATCCATGAGAGGCTTGGTTTGGAGAAGGGCAAATACATTCTTCTTTCGGCTCACAGAGAGGAAAATATAGATACCGAAAAGAACTTCCAGAGTCTGTTTACAGCCATTAATAAGATGGCCGAGAAATATGATATGCCTATATTGTATTCTTGCCATCCACGCAGCCGCAAGCGTCTTGAAGCAAGTGGATTTAAGCTTGACCAACGCGTGATACAGCACGAGCCGCTTGGTTTCCATGATTACAACTGCCTTCAGATGAATGCCTTTGCTGTTGTGAGCGATAGTGGCACACTTCCTGAAGAGAGTAGTTTCTTTACCAGCATCGGTCACCCATTCCCAGCTGTTTGCATCCGCACCAGCACTGAGCGCCCTGAGGCTCTTGACAAGGGCTGTTTTGTACTTAGCGGCATCGATACCAAGGGCTTGCTTCAGAGTGTGGATATTGCCGTAGACTTAATCAAGGATGGGCACCACGGCATTCCTGTGCCCGACTATTTAGACGAGAATGTCAGCACTAAAGTGGTGCGCATCATTCAGAGCTATGTGGGAGTAGTCAACAAGATGGTGTGGCGCAAGGAACAAGCTTAAAAGTTTAAGGGGTTTAAAAGTTTAAGGGGTTTAAAAGTTTAAGGGGTTTAAGATGGGAGTGGTAAATGACTTTGAGGAGTTGGTTATCTTTCAGAATGCCCGCAAACTTTCCAAGAATATTTATCTTGTAACCTGTAAAGAAAAATTTAAATCAGATTATCGTTTTGTACAGCAGATACGTGCTGCTGCAGGTTCCATTATGGATAATATTGCCGAGGGATTTGAAAGAACAGGCAATAAAGAATTCATTAACTTCCTATATATAGCCAAAGGTTCTTGCGGTGAAGTTCGTTCTCAGCTTATCAGAGCTAATGATGTGGAATTCTTAACTCTTAAAGAGTTCGAAGAGTTATACAATGAATGTCGAAAACTCTCAGCAGGGATAATGAATTTCATAAAAAAGTTGAGAACCAGTGAAATTCCAGGTGCTAAATATAAATAAGAAGATTCACATTAAACCCCTTAAACCATTTAAACAATTTAAACTCTTAAACTCTTAAACTCTTAAACTCTTAAACTCTTAAACTCTTAAACT
>CAMJZF010000046.1 GCA_946410125.1 uncultured Prevotellaceae bacterium
CTATGAAGGTCCTCCCAGCGCCAATGGCATGCCAGGCATCCATCACGTGATGGCACGCACTATTAAGGATATCGTGTGCCGCTTCAAGACCATGCAAGGGCATCAAGTGCTGCGCAAAGCCGGATGGGACACCCACGGACTTCCCGTGGAGCTCAGCGTTGAGAAAGCGCTTGGCATCACCAAGGAAGACATTGGCAAGAAAGTGAGTGTTGACGAGTATAACGCCACCTGCCGCAAAGAGGTGATGAAATATACCAAGGAGTGGGAAGACCTCACTCACAAGATGGGATACTGGGTTGACATGAAAGACCCTTACATCACTTACAAGAATAGCTACATCGAGTCGCTGTGGTGGCTCCTGAAGCAGCTCTACAACAAGGGCTTGCTCTACAAAGGCTACACCATCCAGCCCTACTCGCCCGCTGCCGGCACCGGTCTGAGTTCTCACGAGCTCAACCAGCCAGGTTGCTACCGCGACGTAAAAGACCAGACGGTCACTGCCGAGTTTACAGTGGTTGACGATGGTCACAAGGCTCTTGAGACCATCAAGGCTGCCGCCGACGAGAAGTTCCGCGACAACCTGCGCATACTCGCTTGGACCACCACCCCCTGGACCCTTCCCAGCAACACAGCATTGTGTATCGGCCCCAAGATTGATTATGTGGCAATCGAGAGCTACAACCCCTATAACGGCACTCCAGCCATCTACCTGATGGCAAAGGCTCGCATTGATGCCTATTTCAAGCCCGAGGGAGCCGAGAAGCCACTTGAGGAGTATAATGTTGGCGACAAGGTTGTTCCTTACAAGGTCATTGCCGAATTCAAGGGCACCGAGTTGCTCGACATCAAATATCACCAGTTGTTCCCATGGGTTAAGCCTGTCGACAAGATTGACGACAAAATTGTGGGTAATGACAACGGCTTCCGCGTAATTCCCGGTGATTATGTAACCACCGACGACGGTACCGGCATCGTACACATCGCACCCACCTTTGGTGCCGACGATGCCCAGGTTGCTCATGCTGCCGGCATCCCAGCCATCTACATGATCAACAAGAAACTTGAGACCCGCCCAATGGTTGACCTCACCGGCAAGTATTACACTATTGAGGACCTAGACGAAGACTTTGTCAAGAACTTTGTCAACGTTGAGCTTTACAAGGAATATGCCGGAGCATGGGTCAAGAACGCTTACGATCCCAAGTTTACAGTCGATGGCAAGTATGATGAAGCCGCAGCCAGCAAGGCCGAAGACCTGAACATCTACATGTGCATCCGCATGAAGCAGGAAGGTACAGCTTTCAAGATTGAGAAGCACGTGCACAACTACCCACACTGCTGGCGCACCGACAAGCCTGTGCTCTACTACCCTCTCGACAGCTGGTTCATCCGCTCCACTGCTTGCAAAGACCGCATGGTAGAGCTTAACAAGACCATCAAGTGGAAACCCGAGCACACCGGTACTGGACGTTTTGGCAAGTGGCTTGAGAACCTCAACGACTGGAACCTGAGCCGCAGCCGCTACTGGGGCACTCCTCTCCCAATCTGGCGCAGCGAGGATGGCGAGGAGAAGTGCATTGGCAGCATCGAGGAACTCTATAACGAGATTGAGAAGTCGGTTGCCGCAGGCATCATGGGCGGAAACCCATTCAAGGACAAAGGCTTCGTTCCCGGCGACTACAGCGAGGAGAATTACAACAAGATTGACATTCATCGCCCATACGTCGACTATATCACACTCGTGAGCGACAGCGGCAAGCCCATGAAACGCGAGCTCGACTTGATTGACGTGTGGTTCGACAGCGGTGCCATGCCTTACGCTCAGCTTCATTACCCCTTCGAGAACAAGGAACTCATTGACGAGCGCAAGTTCTACCCTGCCGACTTCATTGCCGAAGGCGTAGACCAGACCCGTGGCTGGTTCTTCACGCTTCACGCTATTGCCACTATGGTATTTGACAGCGTAGCTTTCAAGGGCCTTATTTCCAACGGCCTTGTTCTTGACAAGAACGGCAACAAGATGAGCAAGCGATTGGGCAATGCCGTTGACCCATTTGCCACAATAGAGAAATATGGCACCGACCCCTTGCGCTGGTACATGATAAGCAACTCATCACCTTGGGAGAACCTGAAGTTTGACACAGCCGGCGTGGAAGAAGTAGGCCGCAAGTTCTTCGGAACCCTTTACAACACCTACTCGTTCTTTGCCCTCTATGCCAACGTTGACGCATTTGACCCTGCTACTCCACAAGTGCCCATCGAGAAGCGTCCAGAGATTGACCGCTGGATTATCTCACTGCTCAATTCACTCATCAAAGAAGTTACCGAGCAGTTCAATGACTATGAGCCCACTCGCGCCACTCGTGCTATAAGCGAGTTTGTTAGTGAGAACCTCAGCAACTGGTATGTGCGCCTTAACCGCAAGCGCTTCTGGGGTGGTGAGATGAATGACGACAAGCTCGCCGCTTACCAAACCCTATACCAGTGCCTCGAGACCATAGCACGCCTCATGGCTCCAGTTGCCCCATTCTATAGCGACATGCTGTATCGCGACCTCACAGGCAGCCCCAAGTCGGTGCACCTGATGCACTACCCCACTGCATGCGAAAGCGTCATTGACCGTGCCCTTGAGCACCGAATGTCTATGGCACAGAAAGTTACCTCAATGGTACTCGCCCTTCGCCGCAAGAAGAACCTTAAGGTGCGCCAGCCACTCACTGCAATCATGGTTCCCGTCACCGATGAGGCCCAACGGGCAGCAATCGAAGCCGTGAGCGACCTCATTACCAGCGAGGTTAATGTAAAGGAAATCAAGTTTGTGGGCAATGATGAAGGCATCCTTGTCAAGAAGGTGAAACCCGACTTCAAGAAGCTTGGCCCAAAATATGGCAAGATCATGAAAGCTCTCGCCGCACAGCTCACCGGCATGTCACAAGCCGACATTCTCAAGCTTGAACAGGACGGAAACATCAAGTTCATGGTTGGCGACCAGGAGGCTGTGGTCGACGTGGCCGACGTAGAAATCATCAGCGAGGACATCCCCGGATGGCTCGTGTCGAATGAAGGCAACCTTACTGTGGCTCTCGACATCACCGTCACCGACGAATTGCTCCGCGAGGGCATGGCTCGTGAGCTCGTGAACCGCATCCAGAACATTCGCAAGAGCAAGGACTTCGACATCACCGACAAAGTGGTTGTTACCATCAATCCCGACGAACGCATCAATGATGCAGTGGAGAGTTTTGGCGACTATATAGCCCACCAAGTACTCGCTGTGTCAATCAAGGTTGAGACAGTTGAAGGTGATGACGCCATCGAACTCGACATGGATGGTTGGACTCTCAAAATCAAGGTTGACAAAGCATAACAACATCAACAGGTTGGCTGGTACTGTAAGGTACTTGCCAACCTTTGCTAACAAAAAAACATATTATCTCACGAACAATTTAAAAACAAGATATTATGGCTAAAGGACAAGAAAAGACTCGCTACAGCGATGAGGAATTGCAGGAATTCAAGAAACTCATCCTTGAGAAGATTGAAGTTGCCAAAACCAGTTATGACCAGCTGATGCAGCGCATCCAAACCGACGAGTCGCGCAACAGCTTCAACATGCTTGAGGAAGGTGCTGCAACCATGGAGCAAGAAGAAGCCAGCCAGCGTGCGGCACGCCAGCTCGACTTCATCAAGAAGCTTCAGGCAGCTCTGGTGCGCATAGAAAACAAGACCTACGGAGTGTGTCGAGTTACCGGCAAACTCATTCCCAAGGGACGCTTGCTTGCTGTGCCCCACGCCACCCTTTCGGTTGAAGGCAAGGAAATTGAGCAACAAAAGAAGAAACGCTAATCACCCGACTTTTTCTCATCACATAAATGAAGAAGTTATCTAATGGATGGCTGGCAACCATCATTATTGTTGTCGCCATTATTCTTGACCAGGTAACAAAAATCTGGGTCAAGACACATTTCTACTATGGTGAGCAGGTTGATGTAACTTCCTGGTTCAAGATTTTCTTTATCGAGAACAATGGCATGGCATTTGGCATGGAACTTGGCAGCAAGATAATTCTCACCTGGTTGAGGATAATCTTCTCGGCTCTGTTCATCTATTATCTCATCAAGATAAGACGCCGCACCGACTTGCCTAAAGGATTTGTCGCCTGCATCGCCTTCATTACCGCCGGAGCCATAGGAAATGTTATCGACTGCATAGCTTATGGGCAAATCTTCAACGACCCAATGGCACCACAGTTGGCTCAATTCCTGCCAAGCGAGGGAGGCTATGCCTCGATTTTTAATGGAAAAGTCGTTGACATGCTTTATTTCCCCCTTTGCGAGTGGGACTGGCCACAATGGATGCCGGGAGTGGGTGGCGAGCACTATCTGTTCTTCCAGCCGGTATTCAATATTGCCGACGCATGTCTCACCACCAGCATTATCGTCCTTATTCTTTTCTATAGCAAGTATCTTGCAGGAGAAAAAAAGAGTGATAAAGACGACGACATTGCCGCCGATGACAAAACCCAAAGGGAAGCATAGCGCCACGGTTTCATCCATACCTAAAGAATATCAATAATTGTGCATTAAAATAAGGCAAAGACATGACAAAGTGGACCATAACACTTATATCAGTTGCTGTTTCGGTGCTCCTGCTTGGTGCCTGTGACAAGGCTCCTGGCGGTGTCATCAAAGAGGGCGATATGGCACATGTCCTTGCCGACTTTGCCAAAGCCAATGCCATTATTGATCAAAACCCTAACCTATTTCCCGACGACTCATCGAAACTCGCCCTCAAGCAGTCGATTCTTGAGAAATATGATGCCGACCTTGCCAAGTATGACTCCTCGCTGGTGTGGTATGCCCACAACCTCAAAATCTATTCTGAGGTTAACGACAAAGCGATTCAAATCCTTGAGAAAGAAGGCAACATCAAGAGTGGCAACTTAAGCAAAGACGCCTGGATTAACGGAGCCGGCAACCCAGCTTCCTCTCACGGAGGCACGCAACCCGATGGAGGCACCAAGCGAGTATTTCCTGCGTCGGGCGACAGTGCCAACATGTGGAACGAGCCACAGCGATGGATCCTCACCAGTGCCATGCGCAAGGGGTACATTACATTTGACTACAAGCCCGATAAAGAGAGCCGCAGAGGCGACCTGTACTCACTCAACATGAAGCTCATTAGCAACAACAGCAATCTCAAGCTGTTGCTTGCCATCGACTATCATGACGGCACCACAAGCTATATCAACCGCTCGGCCACGGTGATGGGCTGGTCAAGCTATTATATTCAAGCCGACACCACCCGCACTGTCAAGCGCATCTATGGCTTCATTGGTTACGACATCAAGCCCATGGGCATAGCTTTCCTCGACAGCATCTATCTGCTCAGGACCCATCTCGACCCCGAAAGGTACAACATGATTGGTATTCAGCGCAGAGTCGCCTCTAAGGCTATAAGAGAACGAGAACTGAAGCAGCAAGAGCAACAAGAGCAACAGAAACAGCAATCGGTGGAAGTCCCTGAACTCTCGCCATTGCCAGGACGTAATGTTCATCCAAATGCCATTCAGCCCCAATCGCCCATCAACAGAACCCCCGCAGCCAACAGGCGTAGGCCCGACGATTCATTTCGCCCTTTGCCAGGCCGCAAAGTAGAAAGACCTTCGGCTCCGAACCGTGACAGGAGGGTCACCCCAAGCGGTGCCCACATGCCACATGCGCCTATTAAATAAACCACTCGTCAACCGCCGATGATTGCGCGTCATTTTTTTCATGAAGAATAATTATAGGCGATTGATGATTGTTTTATAAAATAAAAATTGTATATTTGCGCCACAAAAATATTTATTGCTGATTCTATAAATTCTTAAAATCACATAGATATATATTATTCCATAAATTTAAGTACATTTATTACGGTTATATAATGATTGACAATATCATACGCCAACTCTTTGAACTCAAATGGTTTAAGCAGCTTAAGACCAACACAGTTCCCCGCTGGATGATTCTTCTCATCGACATGGTGCTTGTTGCATGCAGTTTTGGAATCTTCATCATTTCAAGCCTTAACCCCCAGCACGGTTCCACAATATTTGTCTTGATTAGAAATCTCGTGCTTGTTGTGGCAGTATATGGACTTGTTACCTATGTCTCAAAGAGTTACACGTGTATCATTCGCCTGTCGGTAATCGAGGACTTATATCGTGAGTTTGTTGTCGTACTCGTGTCGACATTAATTCTTGTTGGAATAAACTTAATCTACTCGGCATTGACACAAAAAGCCCTGTTCAGCTATTGGGGCGTAATTTACGTTGGCGTTCTCTCGTTTGCCATGCTCACAATAGAGCGATTGGTCATAAAGCAACTTTATGCCCGCATCACAGCCGGCGTAAGCAAGCGTAAGAAAGTGCTTGTGCTGGGAACCTCGCTAGACTCGTTGATACTTGCCAATGCCCTCAAAAACGAGATTGACGGCAAATATGAACCCGTGGGACTGCTAAGCACCAAAAGCGGTAAGGACAAAGACTGGATTAATGGCTTCAAGGTTTATAAATATGACCCCGACACAATCAAGGACATCTTTGTGGGTGGAGGCATCCATGCCTTGATTTTTGACTCATCGAGCATAAAGCAGATGCGTAACGGATTTGCCGACGTTTTCATCGAGAATAATATTGCGTTGCTCGCAATCAACAAAGTCGAGGAATTTGAGCTTGAAGACGAGCGCGACGGCTCTAATATCTCAACATATATTAAAGAGGTACAGATTGAGGACTTATTGGGCCGCGATCCCATTATCCTCAACAACACTCTGGTGCGCTCTCACATCAAGGACTCGGTTGTCCTCATCACTGGTGCCTGCGGTTCTATAGGCAGCGAGATAGTGCGACAAGTGGCAAGTTACAAAGCTAAGCAAATAATCCTCGTTGACCAAGCCGAGACGCCAATGCACGAATTGAGCCTTGAAATGAAGAAAGATTTTCCTGAAGCCAACATCGTGACGTATATGGGTGATGTTCACAATCTTTCACGCATGGAAGCAGCCTTCAAGCAGTACCAACCAAAATATGTGTTCCATGCCGCCGCCTATAAGCATGTGCCCATGATGGAACTCAACCCCACCGAGGCCGTGCTCACCAATGTAGAGGGGACAAAGAACATTGCCGACTTGGCATTGAAATATGGTGTTTACAAGTTTGTTATGATTTCAACCGACAAAGCAGTAAACCCCAGCAACATTATGGGCTGTACCAAGCGTCTTGCCGAGATTTACTGCCAGTCGCTATTTTTCGACGCCCAAAAACGTGGCCTGAAGACCCAGTTCATCACCACCCGCTTTGGCAACGTGCTGGGAAGCAACGGCTCGGTTATTCCACTATTCCGCAAGCAGATAGAGCATGGAGGCCCCGTCACCGTTACCCACAAGGATATCATTCGCTACTTCATGACCATTCCCGAAGCCTGCTCACTCGTGCTTGAAGCCGGCTGCATGGGGCATGGTGGCGAGATATATATCTTCGACATGGGTCAGCCCGTGCGCATCTATGACCTTGCCACTCGCATGATTTCGCTTGCCGGATTGCGCCCACACATCGACATCAAGATTGAGGAGATAGGCTTGCGTCCCGGCGAGAAGCTCTACGAGGAACTTCTCAACGACAAGGAGAACACCATCAAGACCGGCAACGACAAGATTATGATTGCCCAGGTGCGTAAATATGATTACATTGACGTGTGCAACAACATCGACAACATTGTAGAGCTTGCCCAAAGCGGAAGCATCCACGACATGGTCAAGAGCATGAAGCAATTTGTACCCGAGTATAAGAGCATGCACAGCGAGTATGAGAACATAGATCAAGAGCTTGAGAAAGGCGACAAGAAGGACAACTACTACTTCAACCCCACAGCTCCCATCAACTGACAAATTTGTGTTTAAGATACAAGGAAAGGATTAGAGAACTGCTCCCTAATCCTTTTCTTATCTTTATTATATGCTATTTCCTTCTTACAGCCCTAAATGCCTGTCGCAACAGCAGAAGAATCAAATAGCCTATTAAGCTTTATCTGTCCTTAGCCGGTTTCTTACTTTTCTTGTCGCTGTTTTTGTCACCGCTCTTGTCGTTTTTCTTGTCGTCGTTCTCGGCATCTTTCACCTTGCCGGCGAGCATACCACAAGCAGCACTGATGTCCTCACCACGACTGCGGCGAATGGTGCATGTAATGCCCTTGCTGTTGAGATAGTCGCGGAAGTAGGTCATGCGCTCATCGCTTGAGGTGCGCAACTTGGCGACACCTGGAATCATGTGATAGCGAATAAGGTTTACCCTCACATGCTCATTTGGCAAAATCTCGCGCAGAGCCTCGGCATGCTTTATGTCATCGTTAAACCATTGCCACATGATATACTCTACCGAGAGGCGTCGCTGATGTGCAAAGTCGTAATTCCCCAGCAGTTCCATCACCTCCTTGATGCGGAAGGCATTCTCGATGGGCATGAGCTGGCCACGCTCGTCCTCAATAGCATTGTGAACGCTTACTGCAACGTGAACGCTTGTTGTCTCGCACAAGACTTTTAGAGCATTCTTCACTCCCACAGTGGAAACAGTTATGCGCTTAGGGCTCCATGACAATCCCCAAGGCGAAGTGAGTATTTCTATCACCTTGAGCACATTTTCAAGGTTGTCAAGAGGTTCTCCCATGCCCATGAACACCACGTTGGTGAGCTCATGAGTTTGAGGCACACTGAGCACCTGATTAATAATTTGATTGGCAGTTAAATTGCCATGGAAACCCTGACGGCCTGTCATGCAGAAGTAGCAGTTCATGCGGCACCCTTTTTGTGACGAGATACATAAAGTGGCACGGTCGTCCTCGGGGATGAAAACGCTCTCCACCGCCTTGTCGCCGCCTGCATCAAATAGATATTTCACCGTGCCGTCTTCGCTTGCCTGAGCACTTTGTGGGCCATATAGCCCCACACAATACTGCTGCGCGAGCAATTCCTTATTGGCATTGGAAATGTTGCGCATTTCGTCAAAAGTGCTCACTCGCTTGCTGTAGATCCACTCGGCGAGCTGAGTAGCGACAAATTTTGGCATTCCCAACCCGGCAGTTACTTCACGTAGCTCTTGCAGGTTCATGCCGGCAAGAGGCTTGAGTTTCTTACTTTTGATCTCCATTTTTTATTTTCCTTACATTCTATTGAATTAATAATGTGCAAAGGTAAATAAAAATCCTGATTTATAAGCAAGCCACAATAAAAAAGTAGGGCAAATTGCGGGTCAGAGCACAGGTTGGAGCAAAGACTCGTCACGCTTAATGCGCTCCAATTGCGATTTCGACAGTTGCCGATTTGCCTTGTAGGCACTAATGCGGTTAACGAGCTTGGAATTCAAGAAATTCATCATCACCGAGTTCATTGCCGGTTCATGCCGGAGTTTGCGACACATCCTGCAATACTCTCTCACATCTTTCTCGATATTTATTTTCACAACCTTAGTGGTCTTGTGCTGTCGCATGTGAGGCCTATGATGCATGCGAGCCTCGGCTGTACCTGCCGATATTACCACCAGGCACATAGCGATAATTGTTATCGAAATAATTTTCTTCATCATCGATATTATTTTAAGGTGTTATTGTTATGTCATCGTTGCGGTAAGGGACCAGGCGGCCGCGCAGTGTGATTCGTCCATTGCCCATTGTGGGATAGATATCGGCAACAGCTTGATCCTTATCGCCAAAGATTGTAATCATCACGCTGGCATTCATGCGACTGCCCACCATGTTGTACCTGACGTTGGTATTCCCCTTCTTGTCTTGAGAGATTTTCATGTTGCTGACTCTTCCATGAAGAGTAATACCGCCCAGGCCGTTGGCTCCTGGATTCATGGTGTTGAAAGCGACCTGAAAGATGCCTTTGCCACCTTGCATGAGCAGGAAGTTGGTATTGTCGTTAAGTCCCAGAGTGTAGCGCCCACGGCTGTCGCTAACCTCGGTAGCCTGAAGAACAAAATAACCATCTTTCACAGCCTTCACCGCCTTGAGGTTGTAGATTGAATCAACAATCTGGTGGCCTTTCTTGATGCGCTGCTTGCGCTCTTTCTTGGTTTCGTTGGCAGGAATTTCACCCGTTTTCTCAATTACATAGATGTCATCATCAAAGACATCCTGAGCCATAGCCCTGCTTGGCATGGCAATCATCACAATCAAAATCAATGTTAGGGTAAGATAAATTCTTCTCATAGCTATTGTCATTAAGTTATGTTATTGCAAAATTACATATTATAAACACACGACCCTGCATTTTACTGCATCTTTTTTTGATGTTTTTTTCAATAATTTTTATTTTTGCAGTCAAAACTTATAAATTGATATGGAAAGAGCAAATAAAATGTCGTGGCTCATTAAGTTATTGCTGCTCTCAAGCATAACAGTAATGGCATTGTTTGTCACTGTAATGGTGATAGCAATAACATTTGGGAGGAGCGCCACGACCGAAAATGCACAACTGGCTACCATAGTATTGCAGAATGTGTTGATCTTCATCGTGCCGGTTATAATGCTGGCTTTAGTGAACCGTTCCATCGAGAAATGGCCCATAGCCAAAACAATGTGGATGAGCAAGAAGCCATCTTTCAAGTCGATACTACTTGTGATTCTTGTCTATGTCTTGGCACTGCCGGCAATGAATTATATCGTGGATTGGAACCAGGGGCTACACTTGCCGCAAGCCCTTTCAGGACTTGAAACAATGATGCGCGACATGGAAGACACAGCCAAGAACCTCACTACCGAATTGCTTACCACCCAGTCGTGGGGAAAGATGCTTTTGCTTGTCTTGCTGGTGGGAGTTCTCACCGGCTTAGGTGAGGAAACCTTCTTCCGCTCGGGCTTATTGGGAACCATGCGCCACGGCGGGGTCAACCGCCATGTGGCAATATGGACAGCAGCAATCATCTTCAGTGCCATTCACATGCAGTTTTATGGTTTTTTTCCTCGCATGCTGCTCGGAGCGTGGTTCGGATACTTGATGCTGTGGTGCGGCGAAGTGTGGACCCCCATCATAGCCCACGCCTTGAACAACAGTATGGTGGTGCTTTTCACCTTTCTTGAAAAGAACCATTACATCACCAGCAACTACATTGACACACTTGGGGTGCCACACAATGGTGAATTCCCCTGGCTGGCATTAGCCAGCGCTGCTGTAACGGCAGTTGTCATTGGCTTGTTTATGACAAAAAAGAAAAACAAAGCATAAACCTCTTCCTTTGGGGTTTCATTATTATTTTATTAACGCTTTTTTTACCATCATGAGAAAGATATTGTTCATTATTGCCCTCGTTGCCACTGTGGCGGCAACAGCACAGGAAGTTATATGCCACCGTGGATATTGGGACACTGACGGCTCGGCACAAAATTCCATACTAGCTCTTATAAAAGCCGACTCGATCAATGCCTGGGGCTCGGAATTTGACGTGTGGATGACAGCCGATGGAACGCTTGTGGTAAACCATGACGAGTCATTTCAAGGAATCACCATTGAGACAGCTAAATGGAAACAGCTCAAGAACTTGAAGCTTAACAACGGAGAACCGTTGCCGACCCTCGAGAAAATGCTCAAGTGTGGCAAGAAACTCAACACCAAGCTCATTGTCGAGATGAAGCCACATTCCATCAAGAGTCATGAGCATGAGGCGGCAAAGAAAATCGTCAATCTCGTTAAGAAACTCAAGCTGCAGGAACGTGTAGAATATATCACCTTCTCCTATCAGGGCATGAAGTGGCTCAAGGAACTCGCTCCCGAGGGAACACCCGTTTATTACCTTAACGGCGAGCTCTCACCAACCCAACTGGCACCTCTTGGAATGGCGGGCATTGACTATAACATAGGCGTCATGCGCGAGCATCCACAATGGATTGATGAGGCACACTCGCTTGGCATGAAAGTCAACGTGTGGACCGTCAACAGCCTGCGCGACATGCAGTGGTGCATCAACTATGGAGTTGACTTCATCACCACCAATGCCCCCGAACAACTGCAGCAACTGCTCAATCAATGATTTCTTACACCTGTGCTTGAATTTCTGAACCGCAGCCTAATTTATCCAAATCAAGCATCATTTAATTTATTGATTTCAAGAATATTGATTATTTGAAACGACTTCATGCGTTTCTCTCCTTTTATTCTCATAATCTTTTAATGACCTGCGAAGGTGTCACACCAAAGTGTTTTTTAAACACACGTGTGAAATGTTGCGGATAATCGAACCCCAGCGCAACCAAGCTTCACCACATCGAGGGTGCTGTGAAGGCACTCGATGTTCACCTCACCAATGATGATATCAGTTATCTTGAGGAGCCCTATGTGCCTCACAACCTGTCGGGCGTGATGGCGGTCAATAAACAAGTCATGGACCAAGAACCAGTTTGGGTAACGGCAAGTAGCAACTGTCCATCAGACAAAAAACAGTGAAGACATCAAGTCATTAGCCAAAAGAAAGCATGCGACACAAGAGAGCTATTGTTTCTCTTGTGTCGTTTGTTTGATAGACTAAAGTCAAGGAGGGGGAGCCTGCCTTCAGCGATACTCTATTTTGCCTTGAGTTTTATTTCAAGTCCTCGGCAGTGATGTCAAACTGTGTGATTTCCTCCCCAGTAGCCTTATTTACATAGCTGACGGTGATTGTGGCACCCTTACTCTTGATGGTAACGTCGCTGGGAAGGTTGCTCTTCTTGAACTGACTGATAAACTCAGGCACCTGATGTTCCACAAGAGCCTCGGCAAAGTCTTCCTCGGGCTGGTTGGCAGGCACTTCAACCTGTTTTACAATCTTCACGGTGTTGGTCGTGGCATCGTAGCTGTATTGTGCGTCGGCATCGGCATGCTCCTCGTTCATGGCCTTGCTTAGCTGGTCAACCACTTCCTGACTTGGAGCCTGAGATGTTGAATCGGCAACAGAGTCGGTTGCCTGCTTACTTGTGCTTGTGGAGCCACTGCCAGAACAACCAGCGAGAGCAATAGCCATGATTGCTATTGCGATAAAAGATAGATGTTTCATGATTCTATAAGTTTAATCGTTGATTTTTGATGCTGTAACAAAACGGTCATTGCCGTTAAAATCGGTGAAAAGCTGAATATTACTCAATCCCGCCGCCCGCAAGGTGTTGCTCACCTCCTGAGCCTTGGCGCGGTTAATCTCAAGGTAAAGGCGACCGCCGTTCATCAGGGCACGGGCAGCATAAGCGGCAATGGGGCGGTAAAACCGCATTGGGTCGCCATCGGGGACAAAGAGAGCTACGGCAGGCTCATAGTCAAGCACATTTCGTTCCATTATTGCCTTTTCGCTCTCGGTAATATAAGGTGGATTGCTCACGATGATGTCATAAGCCTCAACAGGAGTGGGGCAAGATAGAATGTCTTGCTCAACGAAGCTAACGCGCGTCTTGAGTTCAGTTGAGTTGTGCTGAGCAATGGCGAGAGCCGGGCGGCTGACATCGGTGGCGGTGACTTGTGCAAACTTCAACGCCCTCGCCAGCGAGATGGCTATGCAGCCACTGCCGGTGCCAATGTCAAGCACATGGAGGTCGCTACCTGGATTTTGGTCAACTATCAGGTCGACAAGCTGCTCGGTTTCGGGGCGAGGGATGAGTACCGCGGGAGTAACGGCAAAACTGTGCCCGTGAAAACGAGCTTTGCCAATGATGTACTGCAACGGCTCATGGCGCTTGAGACGGTCAATTATCTCGGCAAGCTTGCCGTCGAAGAAATCGGGCAACGTCTCCTGCTCACGCATCACTATATCGACGGGCTTCCACAGCAGAATGTCCTCAAAGATGACACGTGTAATGCCCTCTATCTCACGGGCATCGAAGCTTCCTGCCAACTCATTGCGCAACCGCAATATTGCTTCTCTTGTTGTCATTTTTTTATTGATTAGTTCACGAAAGTACTAAAAAAAAATGATAATAATGACAAAAAATATGTTCAAAAATTGATTTTTAAAGATTTATGTTTAACTTTGCAAAAAAATCACAAGAAACACAAAACCAACACCATAAAAGATGCAACTCACAACCAACTCTTTAAATCAACTGCCAACACCTTGCTATTGCTATGACCTGTCGTTGCTACGCTCAACCCTTAACGTTATCAAGGAAGAGACAAAAGATTATCCCTTTATAGTGCACTATGCCCTTAAAGCCAATGCCAACCCCAAAATCCTCAAAGAGATAGTGCATGCCGGGCTGGGTGCCGACCTGGTGAGTGGCAATGAAGTAAAAGCCGCGCTTGACGCCGGTTTTGCCCCTGGCATGATGGCCTATGCCGGAGTAGGGAAAAACGATTGGGAGATAGAGACCGGTGTCGACAACAATATCTATTGCTTTAATGTTGAGAGCGTTCCCGAGATGGAAGTCATCAACGAAATTGCAGCACGCCACAGCAAGACCGCTGGCATTGCCATTCGTGTGAATCCCAACATCGATGCCCACACCCACCGATACATCACGACCGGCACCACCGAGAACAAGTTTGGCATCGACATTCCCGTGCTTGACGAAGTTGTTGACAAAGCCTTGAGCCTGCCCCACATTCACCTGCGCGGCCTACATTTTCACATAGGCTCACAAATCACCGACATGGAGCCCTACCGCCTGCTGTGCGAGAAAATCAATGAGTTGCTCGACCATTATGAAGGGCGCGGCATCACCTTCGAGATGATTGACGTGGGCGGTGGCTTAGGCATCGACTATGAAAATCCCGAGGAGCACACAATAGCTCCATTCAAGGATTTTTTTGACGTCTTTAAGCAGAATCTAAACACACGACAAGGGCAGAAAGTGCATTTCGAACTTGGACGCTCCATAGTGGCCCAGTGCGGAGCCCTCGTTTCAAGGGTGCTCTTTGTAAAAGAAAATTCTGCCAAGAAATTTGTCATCCTCGATGCGGGCATGACCGACCTCATTAGGCCGGCTCTTTACAACGCCAACCATAAGATTGTGAACCTCACATCACAATCGGCAAGCCAAGCCAGCTATGATGTTGTTGGGCCCATCTGCGAGTCGAGCGATGTTTTTGCCCAAGACCTTGCATTGCCACTCACCAAGCGTGGCGACCTCGTTGCCATTCTCTCGGCAGGAGCCTACGGCGAGTCGATGGCAAGCCGTTACAACATGCGCGACCTGCCACACTGTCACTTTATAGAATAATGGCACTTGTTTTGCTCGTTGGTTGTCATAATCATTAAATTATTAATTCTTTAAGCTACAACAACATGAACAACTTTGAGCAACTTATTTCAAGCGACAAACCGGTATTGGTCGATTTCTTTGCCACTTGGTGCGGGCCGTGCAAGATGATGCACCCCATCCTTGAGGAACTCAAAGAAAAAATTGGTGACAAGGCCACTATCATTAAGATTGACGTTGACCAGGCACAGGAACTGGCAATGCAATATGGAGTGAGAGCCGTCCCCACCCTCGCCATCTTCAAGCAGGGCGAACTCGTGTGGCGCGAAGCTGGCGTGCACAGTGCCGACCAGCTTGCCGAAACTCTCGCAAAGTTTGCGTAACGCAGGAATCACTACCACTCCAAGAAGAGAGTGTGTCAAAAATTAAAAATGTCCTCAAAAAAACCATCGCTTTGAGGACATTTAATTTTGTTTTTACTCTATTGTCTCCACAAGGAACGTTACCGGCCTAAAGCCATCGTTGCATGAGAGCATGGCACTGTGAGAGTTCTTCATCCACCCGTCGAAGAAGTCACCGCCTCCCTCGGCAAGCTGGCGCACCCATGGTTGCAGCGTTTCCCAAGCACTGTCGCACAGTCCTTCGGGCTTGGCACAGCCTTCAACAACGAACGTCCTGCCCACTGCCATGTCGCAAGCATGCTCAATGGGGTTCTCATATTTTTCCATTAAGTCGTGATAGCAAGCCATGCGCATCACGGTTATCTTCACTTTCTTCATAGCGACTTCATTTTGCGCAAAGATAAAACTTTTTCACTGAAAACAGCACAGATTCTAAAAAAAATGATACCTTTGCATGTTATGAAGCATCACGTTATTGTATTATTATATATAGCATTTGGACTTTGGGCACAGGGGCAGGAAGTGGACACGACAGCCTATTTTGACCCAGCCCAGGTAATGACCGAAGAAGTAGACAGTGCCGAAATCAACCAGCTTGCAGCCTGCCAGATGGTTGCCGGAGAGTGGCAATACAGCAAGCCCTACGTCCATGCCGAAGGCTCAAGTTTCATTGGCAAACTTGGCAAACCAATTGCCAAGAGCAAGCTCAAGAAAGGACTTAACAAGGTCTATAAGAAACTAAAAATCAACAAGCGCTGGAGCTCCCTGACACTCACAACCGATGGCTCATGGGAAATGAGAATTGCCGGCCTTCCAATAAAGGGACGCTACAGCTACAACCCCGATGAGCAACAGCTCACCCTGCGCTGGAACGGCATTCCACTCAAGTCGCACACTCACCGCGACGGTAACAGGCTTTACATCGCCTTTGACACCGACCGCCTGTTGGTAATCCTGCACCTGATAAGCGGCATGAGCCACAGCCAGACCCTAAAGGCCCTTTCTACCCTTAGCCAAAACTACCGTAACGTGATGGTGGGATTTGAAATGAATCCCCTCAAAAACCGCTAAATGACAACAGCAATGAAGCGATTTATCTCAAACTATACCATTATGGGCAGTGGATGTGAAGTCATCAACCACATTATTACAGTTGATGATGAAGGCAAGCTCACCTCGATACTACCCTTCGACCGCGAGATGGCAAACACGTGCTATGTGCCTGAGCCACTGTGCGTGACCGTGCCCGGCGACAAAGCTGCAGTAGAGCGCATGTTCATTGAATGTGGCTCACGCAATCAGCTCAAGCTACAGCTGTCGAAGGCCGCCCTTGCCTGCCCACAGGCAGGAGAGCCGGTGGCAGTGCTACGCCTCGATTTTGCTCATAACACAATAACCGAACTATAACAATGGAACAGATTGAAAGAATTAAGACAATGGAGGAGCACTTGAACAAAGCTTCTCAGGCGGTAAAAGCCCTAAGTGATGCACTTGACCTCTATACCGAGGCGATGGAGTCGATTGAAATCATCGATGACTACCTCGCAAGCGACGAATGGGAGCAAGACTTTGCCGACAATGAGGCCGGCCGCCTGCCCAAGGACTTGAAATGCGGGGTGCTGAGCGAAGATGGCATCTGGGACGTGGTAGACACAAGTCGCGAGCTCAACTGCCAGATGCTTGATATCGTGAGCACGATGCTGCGAAACGGATAATGAATAATGGGCAATTGCACAAAGTTGTGTCATTACCCCATTGAGATGCGTTATACTAACCCAAATCGGTCATCAGGAGAAGGTCAGATTATTGGGAAGAGGCCGTAGAGCAGGCCGTCGATGCGCTCGGTAACCTTGGCGAAGTCCTCGGCACGGTCACCAAACTTGCAGTTGTCGCCATCGATGATGATGAGTTTGCCCTCATATCCTTCAATCCACTTCTCGTAGAGGCGCTCCAGTCCCTGCAAGTAGTCGAGACGGATAGTTTGCTCATATTCACGCCCGCGTTTCTGAATCTGCCCCACAAGGGTAGAGATGCTTGAGCGAATGTAAATCATCAAGTCGGGCTTCTGCACCAGCGACATCATTAGCTCAAACAAGTCTTGATAGGTCTCAAAGTCGCGGTCGCTCATCTTGCCCTGATTGTGAAGGTTGGGCGCAAAGATGCAAGCGTCCTCAAAGATGGTGCGGTCCTGAATTATCACCTTGTCGCTCTGGGAGATTTCCACTACGTCTTTAAAACGCTTGTTGAGGAAGTAGATTTGAAGGTTAAACGACCAGCGCTCCATGTCGT
>CAMJZF010000047.1 GCA_946410125.1 uncultured Prevotellaceae bacterium
TTTTTGATTCAATCTCAACTATGGATGAGAACATAGAGAAAAAACCGAAGAGACCCCGCATTGGCGAGGGCCGTCCTGTTATGGACGAGAATGAAATGACTACTACACGTGTAGAGAATGCCGACTACAATCGTGAAACACAATCTGCCGAGAACGCAGGAGAAGGCTATCAGGAAGGTGGCTATCAGCAACGCAGCTACAACCGCCCACAAGGAGGTTACCAGCAACGCAACTATCAAGGTGGTTATCAACAGCGTGGTGGCTATCAGCAACGCGGTGGTTATCAACAGCGTGGTGGCTATCAGCAACGCGGTGGCTATCAGCAGCGCGGCAATTACAACCGTCCTCAACAGGGTGGCTACAACCCACGTTACCAGCAGGGCGAGGGCGAGCAGCAAGAAGGCTACCAGCAGCGCACCTACAACCGTCCTCAGCAAAGCGGCTATCAACAACGCGGTGGCTATCAGCAACGTGGCGGCTATCAGCAACGCGGCTATCAGCAGCGCGGTGGCAACCAGCAGCGTGGCGGCTATCAGCAACGCGGTTATGGCAATCAGCGTCCCGGCGGTCGCAAGATGCAGGGCCCACGTCCACAGATGCGATTCACTCCACGTCCACAACGCATAGAGTATGAGGAACCAATAATAGATCCTAACACCACCATGCGCCTTAACAAGTTCATGGCCAACGCCGGCATTTGCTCGCGTCGCGAGGCTGATGAGCTGATACAGAAGGGTGTTATCAAGGTTAACGGTCAGGTCGTTGACCAGCTTGGAATAAAGATTACTCCCAAGGATATCGTTGAATATAACGATCAGGTGGTTGTTGCCGAGAAGAAGTGCTATGTACTGCTCAACAAGCCCAAAGACTGTGTCACCACAAGCGATGATCCCAATGGTCGCAAGACTGTGATGGACTATGTGAAGGGTGCTTGCGAGGAGCGCATCTATCCCGTTGGTCGCCTCGACCGCAACACTACTGGTGTTCTGCTGCTTACCAACGATGGTGACCTGGCTTCGAAGCTTACTCATCCCCAGTATGTGAAGAAGAAAATATATCAAGTGTGGGTTGACAAGCCCATCAGCGAAGACGACATGCAGCACATTGCCGATGGCGTTGAGCTTGACGACGGTCCCATCCATGCCGACGCGGTGAGCTACGTGAGCCCTACCGACCGCAAGCAGGCGGGCATTGAGATTCACTCGGGCCGTAACCGTGTGGTTCGTCGCATCTTTGAGGCTCTTGGCTATCATGTTGTGAAACTCGACCGCGTTTACTTTGCCGGATTGACTAAGAAAAACCTGGCTCGCGGCAAGTGGCGTTACCTCACACAGGAAGAGGTTAACTACTTGAAACAAAATTCATTTGAATAAACAACCAAACAAAAAACTGCCCATCCCGTGAAATGGACATGGGCAGTTGATATTTTTTTGACCTATACAATTTATTATGGCAATAAAACGAACTAAAATTGTTGACGCATTTACCGGTGAGCAAGAAGGCAAGCAGGTGTGTGTGAAAGGCTGGGTGAGAACACGTCGTGGCAACAAGCACGTGCAGTTTGTGGCTCTTAACGATGGTTCTACAATTAACAACCTTCAAATCGTTGTCGACTTGGAGAAATTTAGTGAGGAACAGCTCAAGCCCATCACCACAGGTTCAAGCTTGTGTGTTATAGGAACTTTAGTAGCTTCTCAAGGCAAAGGCCAGAGCTATGAGATTCAAGCTCAAGAAATTGAGGTCTATGGCACTGCCGATCCCGAGGAGTATCCATTACAGAAGAAGGGGCACACGCTGGAGTTCTTGCGTGAGAAGGCACATCTGCGCATGCGCACCAACACCTTTGGCGCCGTGTTCCGCATTCGTCATCACTTGGCGTTTGCCATTCACAAGTTCTTCAACGACAAGGGTTTCTTCTACCTGAACACTCCGCTCATCACCTCGAGCGATGCCGAGGGAGCAGGCGAAATGTTCCAGGTTACCACCCTCGACGTGAATGAAATGCCTCGCACTGAGGATGGTAAGATTGACTACAGCAAGGATTTCTTTGGCAAGATGACAAGCCTTACTGTCAGTGGTCAGCTCGAAGGCGAACTTGGTGCAACAGCACTTGGTGCCATTTACACCTTTGGCCCTACCTTCCGTGCCGAGCACAGCAACACACCCCGTCACTTGGCCGAGTTCTGGATGATAGAGCCCGAGATGGCATTCTATGACATCAACGACAATATGGACCTTGCCGAGGAGTTCATCAAGTACTGCGTGCAGTATGCCCTCGACCACTGCAAGGACGACATCGAGTTCTTGAACAAGATGTATGACAACACCCTCATCGACCGTCTTCATAGTGTGCTTAAAGATGAGTTTGTGCGCCTTACCTACACCGAGGGCATCAAAATCCTCGAGGAGAGCGGCGAGAAGTTTGAATTCCCTGTTAAGTGGGGTGTTGACCTGCAGAGCGAGCATGAGCGTTATCTGGTGGAGAAGCACTTCAAGCGTCCTGTGATTCTTACCGACTATCCTAAGGACATCAAGGCGTTCTACATGAAGCAGAACGACGACGGCAAGACCGTGCGCGCCATGGACGTGCTCTTCCCGCAGATTGGCGAGATTATTGGAGGCTCGGAGCGTGAAGCCGACTACGACAAGCTCATGAACCGCATCCAGGAGCTCCACATCCCCATGAAGGACATGTGGTGGTATCTCGACACTCGTCGCTTTGGTACCGTGCCCCACAGTGGCTTTGGCCTGGGCTTCGAGCGCCTAATCCTGTTTGTCACCGGCATGGCCAACATTCGCGACGTGATTCCATTCCCACGCACTCCCAACAACTGTGAGTTCTAATGGGTAAGTAAATAAGTTCTCATGTGCCACCATCGAGCCTGTGCTCAATTGGTGGCATCTTTTTTGGTGGAATTGCTTTGCGATATTGTAAGATGGTAATAACGGCTTGCAAACCCGTTTTGTTGGTTTTGAAATCGATTCGGGTAAAATTAAGTTAAAATATTTGCTCATTTGTCGATGAATTTCCTTGTTAAGAGAAAAATTACTATCTTTGCAACTAAATTAAAGAGTACTATACGCTTGCAGAATAATAGATAATGGATATAAACAAGGTATTATTTATTTCCCAGGAGATATTTCCCTACACTCCCGATACTGAGATGGCTAACCAGAGCATGATGCTTGCCAAGGGTGTGCAGGACAAAGGCATTGAGGTGAGGACTTTCATGCCAAAGTATGGCTACGTTAACGAGCGCCGCAACCAGTTGCATGAGGTTATCAGGCTATCGGGAATGAACCTTATTATCGACGATACCGACCATCCGCTCATCATAAAGGTGGCAACCCTCCAGCCCGCAAGGCTGCAGGTGTACTTTATCTATAATGAAGACTACTTTGAGCAGAATGTTACCAAGCAGCTTGAGATAGAGTCACACCCCGAGGACAACGACGAGCGTTCAATCTTCTATGTGCGTGGCGTTCTTGAAACCGTGAAGAAACTCCGCTGGATTCCAAGCATTATTCAGTGCTCAGGATGGATTACAGCCTTGGCTCCATTATATATCAAGAAATTCTATAGCGATGACCCTTCATTTCGTGATGCCAAGGTGGTTCTGTCGCTATTTGATGATGAGATGACAGTGCCTCTCGATGCCAAGCTTGCCGAGAAATTGAAATATGATGGTTTCACCGATGAAGACCTGGCTCCGATTTTCGATAAACAAGCCAGTCATCTTGACATGATGAAGCTTGCCATAGCCAATTGTGATGCGGTGATACAGTACAGCCCCAATGTGAGTGCCGATGTGCTCAAATTGGTAAAGAAGTCGAAGCTGCCATTCCTTCCTTATAAAGAGGGTGACCACGCCGAGATGGTGAACCGTTGCATGGATTTCTATTACAGCTTGTGATTTTTACAGCATCTTTGTTATTTTTTATACCTCGGTATTAAAAACAATGTTAGAAATGAGAAAATCTTTATTTGTGTTACTTACTGCATTGGTTGTGGCTTTAGGCTTCAGCTGCTGTACCGATGAAACTATAGGCCCCTCCATCTCTGACGTAAAATCGGCTGTGATTACCGACTCGGGCTTTGTGCTCACCGGGAAGTCGGTGAGAAACGAACATTTGCGCTCGCGCAGTGCCATTCAACTGCTGGGCGATGTTGATGCCGGTGGCTATGGGCACCTCACAAGCGACGTGGTGGCTCAGTTCATGCCTTCTACATCGATTGACACAGTGGGCGTGAGAGGCGGAGCCGAGTGGATTGACTCCTGCTTTATCACCATGAGGGTGTCGAGCGGCGCTTTCACTGGTGACAGCCTTGCCCCAATGCGCATGGACGTCTATGAGCTTAACCAGCCGTTGCCTTCTCCCATTTACACCGACTTCATTCCCACCGGTTACTATAATGCCGGTGACCTCATGGGTTCGGTGACCTATTCGGCAAGCAAGAGCATGCTTAAGACCGAAACTCTTGCCAACGGCTCTACTACCACTTTTTATGAGATTAACGTTCCCGTGTCGGTCGACTATGCCCGCAATATTTTCAATCAGTTTAAGAACAATCCGGCTACATTCAGCACTCCTGGCGAGTTTGCCAAGTTTTTCCCAGGCATCTACATCACCAACAGCTATGGTCAAGGTCGTGTAATGAACTTCTATGACATCGAGTTTGTGACTTATTTCCGCAAATATGAGAAGCTCAGCGAGACCAACGATACCATCTATGACGGAGTGCAACAGAGCTACATGGCGGTGACACCTGAGGTAATCTACAACAACAACATTCATCTGGATCCAAGCGAGAGCATAGAAACTATGGTCGACAATGGCGAAGCCATAGTCATGGGGCCTGCAGGCTATGAGGTGAGTGCCACATTCCCTATACAGGAGATAATCGACAAATTCCAGAATGATACCAAGGACGCACTTGGCGTTATCAACTATCTAACGCTGGAGCTGCCTGTCGAGGCTGTTACCAATCAATATAATATAGCCCCGCCCAAATATCTGCTCATGGTTAAGGAAAGCTATCGTGATAAGTTCTTTGATAAAGATTCGCTCACTAATAACAAGGACGCTTTCTACGCCGAGTATGATGAAGAGTCTAAATCTTACACTTTTAGCGGACTTAGGGACTACCTGCTTGACATAATGAACAATAAGGGTGGAATAGCCTCCGAGAGTGATTCAAAGTTCATAATCATGCCCATTGATGTTACACTCTTTTCCAACACCTCGTCGAGCTATTACTACACTACGACTGCCAGCGAGGTTGTTACCAAGATTGCACCATCTATCTCAAAGCCCTGCCTGGCAAGGCTAAAGCTTGACAAGTCAATAATCACATTGGTTTATAGTAAACAGACGTTCTATTAGGATAGAAAACTATAGCGGTTGCTATGTGTCGACCGCATCAGCCACAATAGCTCAGTTGGTAGAGCAACGCATTCGTAACGCGTAGGTCACGGGTTCGAGTCCCGTTCGTGGCTCACTTTTTTAAACCCGAAGCAGCTTGCAATCAATGGCAGGCTGCTTTTGCTTTTTTAACTGTAGACAATATAATATGTTGCAGGGGTCCATCGTTTTATTATAAACACATTAACTCTAAAAACGAGAATATTATGGAAACCGACAGTAGAAATGTGCCTCCATTGCCACAAGGCTTGGAGCAGGTGCAACAGAATGATGGTGAAAAAGTGAACCCAGCGGTGGCACCCATGACCGCCCGTCCAGTGCCTCCACTCCCCGTTAAACCTAAAAAGAAGTTTACCCAGACCCTGGGCTTTAAGGTTGCGTTTATTGTGATTCTTTCGTTCGTCTTGCTCTTGCCAACCCTGATGATTGACAGTTTGAGTACCGAGCGCGAAGGTACATCGACATTAGCACGCAATGAGATTTCGCAAAAGTGGGGAAGGCCGCAACACATTACAGGCCCAGTGATAGCAATCCCCTATAAGGCAAAGCTCAAAGGCGATACTGCTATTACTGAACACATGTTGTATGTCCTGCCTAAGACGTTGAATGTAAATGCCGATGTAAAGAGCCAGACACTCTATCGCAGCATCTATGAGAGCGTGGTTTACAACACAGGCATCGACTTTGAAGGAACATTTAAAATAAAGGGCCTGCTGCCGGCACAAGTCGACACTGCAGCTCTTGAAATGGATAAGGCGCACATTGAGGTTGGCATTACCGACTTGCGAGGCATAGCGCAGAAACTTGTTATGGATCTCAATGGCAATGTAGTCGAAATTAATGATGGTGGCAAGGATGCCAACATTCAAGTTGAGGAAATTAATTCGGCCTATGAAGCCACGCCCGAAGCCGGCGACGACACAATGTTGCAGGAGGAGCAAGCTGTCGACTATGCCGATATGTATCAGGCTACGGGTGGCGCGGTGGCCAAAGCGGGAGTCAACGTCGCTCAAATGAGCTCGCTCGATTCAATCCCTTTCAAAATGCATCTTGACCTGAAGGGGTCTGAAAGCCTCAATTTCACACCCATTGGCGAGACCACAATTGTTAAGGTTAAAGGCGATTGCCCCACGCCCAGCTTTGGTGGCAATTTCTTGCCCGACAGCCGTAATGTTGACGACAAGGGATTCTCGGCATCCTGGAAGGTTATTAGCATCAATCGTGCTTATCCACAGGCCTTTATCGACGACATGAGTACCGACCTTGATGAGTCGCAGTTGCAAGTGGGGCTTATGGTCCCTGTCGACAGCTACCACAAGACCGAGCGTGCTATCAAGTATGCCTTCATGGTGATCGTTCTCACTTTCATTGGCGTGCTTTTTGTTGAGATAAAGATGCACCGTAACATCAATGTGTTCCAATATTTACTTGTGGGCTTGGCGCTTGTGCTGTTCTACTCGTTGCTGCTTTCTATCAGCGAGCACATGTCATTTGGCTGGGCCTATTTCATTGCCTCGGCCATGACAATTGTGATGATAACTCTTTATCTGATGGGTGTGCTAAAGCACAAGAAGATGGCACTGGCTGTAGGTGGGATGCTCACATTGATTTATGCCTACATCTTTGTCTTGCTAAGCCTTGAAACCTATGCCCTGCTTGCCGGCAGTATAGGGCTCTTCATTGTCCTGGCACTCATCATGTATTACTCTCTAAAACTCAAGACCGAAGAGCTTGAGTGAGGCTTAGGATAATGCTCTATAACCGGGTTGGTGGCACGATGCTTCCAGCCCGGTTTCTTTGTTGAGAGATAGAGTCATGTGAAAATCTTTTTTGTTGCCGTTAAGTTTTTTTTAGGGCAATATTTTTTGCTCGTTGTGTTTTTTGCCGTACCTTTACAAGTTAAATAGTATACCAAGTTTTTATGGACTAAAGAAATGAAGAGATTTTTTTGCTTTATATTTATAATAACGGCTTTATTATCAGGTTCTAAGGCCTTAGGGCAAACTACTTTATTTGATTTCCCGATAGCTCCCGATACTTGCAGCAATATCGAGAGCCGTTGCAACTATAGCGTTCAGCACTTCTGGGACAACTGCAATCTTACCAAGCCCTTTGAGGCTCAAAACGATAGCCTTCTCATGGAGGCGATGATGACCTATTTCGACATCATGAAAGCCGGCGCTAATGTCAATGTGTCGCTCTCGTCGGTTAGGAATCTCATGTTCAAGTCGCAGGCCAATCACGACAATTTCCAGAAACTTCTGTCATTATCGGAATATTTGCTTTATTATCACGATTTTGACTTTATCGATGACCTGTATCTCACCTTTGCGCAGAGTGCAGTTGATGCCTCATGGCTCAAGAAGGATGTGCGTGCTCACTATGCCGACCATGTAAAGCGCATTAAGGCGAGCAAGCTTGGAGAAGCAATGCTTGACTTTGAGTTCACGTCGATTACTGGTGCCCGCAAGCGGTTGAGCGACTGCAAGTCGGCGGCAAAGTTCTATGTGCTCATGTTCAGTGTGGCAGGTGACAGCGGCAGTTCCATCGAGCGTATGCGCCTCAGCACCGATATTGCTTTAAGTAAAGTGGTTGAGAGTGGTGAAGTGGAGATTGTCAATATCGTTGTGGGTGACACCCCCAAGCAGTGGGACAGCGATTCCAAGAATTATTCCGAATCATGGATGGTTGGTGCGAGCAAGGACATAATAGATAAAATCGACCTGCGCATCATGCCATGTATTTACATCTTTGACGAGGATTTTAAGATTATTGCCAAAAACAAGACAGTCGACTTTGTCAAGAGGCTCATGTCGAGATAATTAATTTGATTTAGAAACGTTTAAAACTTTAATACTAAGATGATTAATATTCCCAAGTGGCTACAGCGATTTTTCATGCTAAACACCGGTTACACCTACAGTAACCTGTCTCGACTGTTCTTGAGACTATTCACTGGAGTGATGTTCTTGCAACTCGGAGTGCGGCAGATGACACATCTTGAGAGTTTTTCGGGCACCGCCATGGGGGCTATTGACCCATCGGCAATGGTCGTGATAATGGTGATAGAGATTGTGTGTGCGGTTTTCATTATTCTGGGTCTTTTCACCCGATTGGCACTGTTGCCCTCGATTGCTGTGATGATTTATGCCGAGTGCATCTTGCCTAACCCATCGACGTTGGCTGGTGTTGACCAGCAGATGTTCTTTTTCGAACCTGGCTATCCTGTGATGTTTTTAGGCATCTTTGTGTTCATGCTCCTTGCCGGCCCTGGAAAGATCTCCCTCGACTACTTAATCTCAATACACACCATTGATGAGAAAGTAGACGATAATGGAAAAGTACTGGAAAAAGCATAACCCTGCCGACAATTAATAAAATGAGCAAGATAGCTGTACTAATATCGGGTGGCGTTGATAGCGCGGTAGTTGTGCATGAGCTTGTTGAGCAGGCTCAACACGACTTGCAGTTGTTCTACATACGCATTGGTATGGACAATGACGAGGGCGACTGCAGTGCCGAGGAAGACATTGAAATGTGCAATCTCATCGCCCACCGCTATGGCCTGCCGCTTGAGGTGGTTTCGCTTCATGAGGAGTACTGGGACAATGTGATGGAATATGCCCTGCGCACCGTCAAGGCTGGTCTCACTCCCAACCCCGACATGATGTGCAACCGCATGATTAAGTTCGGATTTTTTGAGCAACGTTGGGGCAAGGATTTTGACCTCACTGCAACAGGGCATTATGCTACCACCTGTGAGGCTGGTGGTAAGAAATATCTTGCTACGGCAGTCGACCCGGTTAAGGACCAGACCGATTTCCTTGCCCAAATAACCTACGACCAGCTTCAGCATCTCATTTTTCCTATAGGCTCGATGCCTAAGTCACGAGTACGCGAGATTGCGCAAGAGGTAAAGCTCCCCAATGCCGGTCGCAAGGACAGCCAGGGCATCTGCTTCTTGGGGCAGATTAACTATAACGACTTCATTCGTCGTCACCTGGGCGTGAAGAAGGGTCCAATCATCGAAATAGAAACAGGCCGCAAGCTGGGTGAGCACAATGGCTACTGGTTCCACACCATTGGTCAGCGCAAGGGCTTGGGCTTGAGTGGCGGGCCATGGTATGTGGTTAAGAAGAACATTCAGGACAATGCCATTTATGTAAGCAACGGCTATGGCACCAGCAAGCAATATGGCAGAATCATCAACCTTGACGAGATGCACTTTATAAGCGGCAACCCATGGGAAGACCAGGACGGAACTCATGAGATTACATTCAAAAACCGTCACACTCCACACTTTGCCACCGGGCATCTGTCGCATGTCGACGGCAATCAATGGCTCATCGAGAGCGACGAGGATATTCAGGGCATCGCGCCAGGGCAGTTTGCAGTTATCTACGACAAGGACCGCCATTTGTGCTATGGCAGCGGAGTGATAACGCTTTAAAAATAATATAATCACTATAGTTACAATCGTCACTATAAGTACAAAAAAAGATAATTAAATGACCGAAGATAAAATAGAAATGGACGTGATGGGCATCACCTATAGCCAGATTCAGCAAGGTGCCTACGCATTGTTGCTCAAGCAGCGCAACGGCGACTTGCGTGTGCCCATTGTAGTGGGAATTCCCGAGGCGCAGTCCATTGCCATGCGGCTTGAGCACGTGATGCCGCCACGCCCCATGTCGCACGACTTGATGGTGAGCATGTTTCATGCTTTTGGCATCAGTCTCGACGAGGTGCTCATCTACCGCTTTAGCGATGGCGTGTTCATGTCTAAGCTAAAGCTCTCGACCAACGGTCAAGACCTTGAGCTCGAAGCGCGCACCAGCGATGCAATAGCCTTGGCGTTACGAACCAACGCTCCTATCTACACCACTCAAGAAGTGCTCAACAAGACAGGGTTTGTTATCAAGGACAGTGAGCAGGGCAAGGTGGCAGTCAAGCCCAAACGCTCGCTCGAAGACCTGACTGTTGAGGAGCTGCAGCAGAAACTCACCCGCGCGGTAAAGCATGAGAAATATGAACTTGCCGCAAAAATACAGAAGACCATCAACGACAAGCTTGGTAAGCCAAGCACAGGCATTGACCTTCCTAACTGATAGATAATAAAATTATTTAATATAACTCAAAACCAAAAATTATGAATCTAAAAGTAAGATTAATCATCATGAACTTCCTGGAGTTTGCCGTGTGGGGTGCCTATCTCACCTGCATGGGAAACTATCTGGGAAAGGCCGGCATGGGCGGCGAAATTTCCTGGTTTTATGCCATTCAGGGAATAGTTTCAATTTTTATGCCTACCTTAATGGGTATTGTTGCCGACAAGTTCATCCAGCCTCAAAGGATGCTTGGTATTTGTCATCTGCTGGCTGGTGTTGGAATGATTGCCCTGTTCTTCATGGGAGCATCGGCTGCTGAGCCCAACAAGGCGATGTTTATCACGCTCTACACCTTGAGTGTGGCTTTCTACATGCCAACTTTGGCACTCAGCAACACTGCTGCATTCACGATTATGAAAGACAATGGCATGGACACGGTGAAAGACTTCCCGCCAATTAGGGTGTTCGGTACCATAGGATTTATCGCTACCATGTGGTTCGTAAATTGTGCTACTCTGGATAATGGCAATTTCTTCTTTACTCTTGCCGAGAATGCCAATAAATTCCAATATACTCACTATCAGTTCCTTGTTTCGGGTATTTTGAGTGTTGTACTCTTTGCTTACTGTTTCACTTTGCCTCAGTGCAAGCTTGTCAAGAAGGAGGCTTCATCTCTTGCCGAGACAATGGGCCTGAGTGCTTTCAAGCTCTTCAAGTCGAAGAAGATGGCGATGTTTTTCATCTTCTCGATGTTGCTTGGAATGTCGTTGCAGGTAACCAATGGATACGCTACTCCATTCCTAACGCACTTTAAGGGCATGGCTGAGTTTGCCAACACTTTTGCTGCCAACAACGCCACAATGCTTGTTTCCCTGTCTCAAATTAGCGAGGCATTGTGCATCTTGCTAATACCGTTCTTCTTGAAGCGTTATGGCATCAAGGTGGTAATGCTCATCGCCATGTTTGCTTGGGTATTCCGCTTTGGCTTCTTTGGCCTGGGTAATCCTGCAATGCCAGGCGTTCTGCTGTTTGTCCTTTCGTGCATCGTCTACGGTGTAGCCTTCGACTTCTTCAACGTGTCGGGTGCTATGTTTGTCGACAACGAGTGTGACCCCAATGTGAAAGCATCGGCTCAGGGCTTATTTATGCTTATGACCAATGGTCTGGGTGCTACCATCGGTACTCTTGCTGCCGGTAAGGTAATCGACCAGTTCTGCCAGTGGAACGAGGCTGGTTATCTGGTGGGTGACTGGCGCAGCCCATGGCTCATTTTTGCAGGTTTTGCTCTTGTCGTTGCCGTGTGCTTCTGGGTTCTCTTCAAGTACAAGCATGACCCAGCCGCTATAGGTAAAAATGTAAGTAAATAGTCACTAGATTGGTTAAACCATGCATCGATTCTTCGCCCCCGACATAGCCACCACGCTTGCTCTTCCTGAGGAGGAGTCGCGTCATTGTGTGCGTGTGCTAAGGCTTGTCGAGGGCGACGAAATCGAGGTGATTGACGGACTCGGCACGCTCTATCGCTGCCGCATAGCTATGGCTCACAGCAAGCATTGCGGCGTTGAGATTGTCTCGCAGGAAGTTTGCCCTACCCACTGGGGCAGCAAGATAGCCATTGCGGTGGCACCCACCAAGAATCTCGACCGCATTGAGTGGATGACCGAGAAATGCACCGAGATGGGTATCGACCGCATCATTCCACTGTTGTGTCGGCACAGCGAGCGCAAGGTTCTCAAGACCGAGCGCCTTCACAAGATTCTTGTTGCTGCCATGAAACAGTCGCTCAAGGCTCAACTGCCTCAGCTCGATGAGCTGACACCAATCAAGGACCTGATAGATGAGAACTATGATGGACAACGCTTCATTGCCTACTGCGACGAGTCGCTACCTCGCGACGGGCGCAAGAACTTGGCGCAGGTCTACGATCCCAGTCGCGACGCGTTGGTAATGATAGGGCCAGAGGGCGACTTCGACCCCGCCGAGGTGGATGCTGCTCTAAAAGCTGGCTTCATTCCAGTGACACTGGGCGAAAGCCGCCTGCGCACCGAGACGGCAGCACTCTTTGCCATTGCTACTATTCATGCCATCAAGCAAAAAATGAAATCATAATGTTAGACTACTTGAAATCTTCTCCCACAGGCAATTTCTTCCTCTTTGCCGGGCCATGTGCCATTGAGGGCGAGGAAATGGCTTTACTGATTGCCGAGAAAGTGCTGGAAGTCACCTCAAAGCTCAATATCCCTTATGTGTTTAAGGGCAGTTACCGCAAGGCTAACCGTTCGCGCCTCGATTCTTTTACCGGCATTGGCGATGAGAAGGCTCTTACAATTTTGCGCAAGGTTGGCGACACTTTTAATATTCCTGTGGTGACCGACATACACACCCCTCAAGAGGCCGAGATTGCCGCACAGTATGTCGACGTGCTGCAAATTCCAGCATTCCTGTGCCGGCAAACCGAGTTGCTTGTGGCTGCGGCACACACGGGCAAGATGGTGAACATTAAGAAGGGGCAATTTCTATCGCCCGAGGCCATGCGCTTTGCAGTGCAAAAGGTCAAAGACTCGGGCAACGGTCAGGTAGCGATAACCGAGCGTGGCTCTACCTTCGGCTATCAAGACCTTATCGTCGATTACCGTGGCATTCCTGTGATGAAGCAGTATGCCCCTGTAATCATGGACATCACTCATTCTTTGCAACAGCCCAATCAGGCTGCCGGCGTTACCGGCGGACGTCCTGAACTCATCGAGACTGTTGCACGGGCTGCAATCGCCACGGGAGCCGATGGCATTTTTATTGAGACGCATCCCAATCCCGCACTGGCCAAGAGTGATGGCGCCAACATGTTGCAGCTCGACCTTATCGATGGTCTTCTCTCTCGACTTACAAAACTGAAAATGACAATCAACGATATTAATAACATTTAATTATTATATTTTTATTATGAAACTGAAAAACTTATTGATGCTTGTTGTGCTTATAGCACTCTCGGGCTCTGTTTTTGAGGCTAAGGCACAGAATAATGACGAAAAGATTCGTGCTGCCGTGATGAAGGTCTATGACGACCACCTTGCCAAGAATCCTACCGATTACAACACGCTTTTCATGCGTGCTAACCAAAACTACATCAACGGTTCGATTGATGCTGCCCTAAGCGACGTTAACCGCGTTATTGAGCTGGCTCCTGAAAAGGAAAAGGAACTCACCTTCGATGCTTATCTACTTCGTGCCAAGCTTTATGAGTCGAAGAAAGACTATGAAGCTGAGGGGCGGGATATTGAAAAGGCATCAAAAATCAATCCTACAAGCCTGGCATGGGTTGACATGAAAGGCAAGTGGGCTTATGCTACCGGTAATTATGACCTTGCCAAACAGCAGTTCTCTACCATTCTTCAACAATTGCCACGCAACTACGATGCCATGTACAACTTGGGACGCATCGCTGCTCAGCAGGGCAATCCCGAAGAAGCCATGAACTGGGTGAACAATGCACTCACTATGTTTCCTGCCGAGTCTCAGGTCTATATTAACCGTGCCCTCATGCAGGAGCAGCTGGGCAAGTATCGTGATGCTTGCGACACCTATCTGGTTGCCATGAGTGCCACCAACGACAAGGGTGAGTCGATAGGCCACCTCTTCCGTCTTGCCGAGGACCATTACGACGATGTGATGGCTTCGTTGCGCAGTGCCTCCGACGAGAATCCACGAGTGGGAATTTTCTACCGCGTGCGCTCGGCTGTGGCTCTCAGGTACAATCACTACGGACAGGCTCTTCGCGACCTCAAGATGATTACCGACAACAACCTCATGGAATATTCGTCAATTTACTATGACGAGGCTAACTGCCTGTTCCAGCTCGGCGACTACGACCAGGCCTACAACTATGCCAATAAAGCCATCGCCAACGATGCTACCAATCCCGACGGATATGTGTTGCGCAGCATGATTGAGTTGCGTCAGGGCAAGGGCAAGAACTATGCCAATGCCATGAAATCGGTTGATCAGGCTTTGGTGCTTAGCCCCAGCAATGCACAGGCCCTGCTTGCTAAGGCACGCTTGCTCATTGCTCAAAAGAAGTACAAAGAGGCTTTGCCTGTTGTTGACAAAGCAGTTGCTGCCGAGCCTTCTAATGCCGAGATGCTGATGCTGCGTGGATGGCTCAACAAATATCAGCTCAAGAACGCTAAGGCAGCCGAGGCCGACTTTACAAAGGTGCTTGCTGCCGATGTCGATATCCTGAGTTCGCTCAAGGGCTTTGCTCTCCATGAGCTTGGCCGTGACACCGAGGCTACTGCCTGGGGTGAGAAGATGATTAAAGACTATCCTGCCATTGGCGGTGAGGCTTATTACTATGCGGCAGCCCTTCAGGCAGCTATGGGCAACAAGGCTCAAGGTCTCAAGTATCTGGAGTCGTGTCTTGCCAACGGCTATGGTGCCCTCTATGATATCAAGCTCAACGAGGACCCCTATGTCAACATAGCTCCATTGCGCAGTGAGCCGTCGTTTAATATGCTTCTAAATCAGTCGCAATATAATTTCCAAGAGAGATAAATCTAAATTCAAGGTGCGCCAAAATCTTTTTTGAGCGCACCTTTTTTTATCCGAATCAATCATTAGGATTTTTTTAACAGTATTTACCTAAAGTCGCCTAATGACCGATTTGAGTTTTAAAGTCCTGCTAAGCCATGTCAACAATACTTATTTTCATAGCCGCCATTCTTATTATGGTTGTTGCCATTTCCCGATGGAAGATTCATCCTTTCATCGCAATCCTTGCCACGGCATTGCTGCTGGCGATAGTGCTTGGTGTGCCGCTCAAGGCAATCCCCGACACCATTGGTCGAGGTTTTTCGAGTATTTTCACCGGCATTGGGCTTGTAATAATCTTTGGCACAATCATTGGCACGGTGCTCGAGAAGACGGGAGCTGCATTGGCTATGGCGCGTGGTGTTGAAAGGGTAGTGGGGCGACGCTATCCACGCTTGGCAATGATCCTCATTGGCTGGATTGTGTCAATCCCCGTTTTCTGCGACAGTGGCTTCGTGCTCGTTAGCCCAATAGGGAAATCTCTTGCAAAACGCACTTCACACCCACAGGCAAGCCTCATGCTTGCCCTTGGAGCAGGTCTGTTTGCCTCTCATGTCTTCATTCCACCCACGCCGGGTCCTGTTGCCGCTGCCGGCATGATGGGGCTTGACGACAATCTTCTCATGGTGATCGCTGTGGGTGTGGTAATTTCGCTCATTTCTCTCATTCCCGCCTATTTTTTCGCTGGCAAGATTGGAGAGAAGATAAAGACAGTGGGCATTGACCTCGATGAAGACAAAAAAACTGAAGAAAGTAAAAACTCACCCTCGGCAATGCTATCCTTCCTTCCAATAGTAGTGCCGATGCTACTGATGGCGATGGGCAGTGTGGCGTCGCTTGTTGCTATGCCTGAGTGGCTCGCTATGACGTTAGCATTTCTTGGCAAACCTGTCATCGCATTAATGGTGGCTTTGCTGTGCTGCTTGCCATTACTTTCCAAGAGCCATTTGCTCAAGAAGTCCTATGGCATTATCAACGACTCGCTCATGACCGCCGGACCCATAATCTTTATTACTGCCGCCGGCAGCGTGCTTGGCACTGTGATAGTTGAGAGCGGATTTGTTGAGATTATAAAGCATTACACCGGCACCTTGTCGGCTCTGGGTGTGATATTCCCTTTCATTATTGCTGCGATTCTTAAATCGGCGCAGGGCTCGTCCACAGTGGCAATAACCACTACGGCAAGCCTTATGGGAATGTTTGGCGATGCCGGCTCGATGATGCACGCTCTTGGCTTTACTACGCCACTTGCGGCTACTCTCGTTGTCATGGCAATAGGGGCTGGTGCCATGACCGTCTCTCACGCCAACGACAGCTACTTCTGGGTAGTAACCGGCTTTGGAGGTATTCGCACTACCGACGGCTACCGCTCCTTCACCCTAATGACCCTCATCATGGGCGTGACGGCAATAGTCGCCCTTGCTCTTGCAGCAATTGTTCTCCTCTAAGACATGCGCTGGCATAGACGAAATCATGTATTATCTACACCTATATTTTCTCTTGTGAAAGTTGTTGAAAAATTCTTTGCTAAATATAGTGATAGATTGTAAGATAATTTGTAAATTTGCAAGACTTAACTAAAACACTTTAAAATATTATGGCAAAAATTCATGGAGCAGTAACGGTCAATACCGAACGCTGCAAGGGCTGCAACCTGTGTGTTGTGGCCTGCCCGCAGGACGTGCTTGACCTAAAGAAAAATGAAGTTAACAACCGAGGTTACCATTATGCCTATATGGCTAATCCCGACAAGTGCATTGGATGCTCGAGCTGTGCGCTCGTTTGCCCTGACGCTTGCATCGAGGTATATCGCGTTGTAGAGAAGTAAACAAGTAATCAACTTAAAAAAACAAAACCGTAGAAACGATGAACGATAAAGTAACATTAATGAAGGGTAATGAGGCTCTCGCTGTCGCTGCTATTCGCTATGGTGCCGACGGTTATTTTGGTTATCCTATTACCCCGCAGTCGGAGGTTCTCGAAAAACTCGAAGAAGAAATGCCTTGGGAAACTACCGGTATGGTAGTTCTGCAAGCCGAGAGTGAAGTGGCTGCAATCAACATGGTGTATGCTGGCGCTTCATGCGGCAAGACAGTGCTCACTTCTACTTCGAGCCCAGGTTTCAGCCTGATGCAGGAGGGTATGAGTTACATGGCGGCAAGCGAGGTTCCCGCATTGGTTATTAATGTGATGCGTGGCGGTCCTGGTTTGGGTACCATTCATCCATCACAGGCCGACTACTTCCAGGCAGTTAAGGGTGGCGGTCATGGCGACTATCGCTTGATTACCCTTGCCCCAGCTTCGGTACAGGAAATGGTTGACTTTGTAGCACTTGGATGGGACTTGGCTTTCAAGTATCGTGCAGTATCTATGATTCTTGCCGACGGTGTTATCGGCCAGATGATGGAGAAGGTGGTACTTCCCGAGCAACGTCCACGCCACACCGAAGAGTGGATTCGCGAAAACTGCCCATGGGCTGTTAACGGCCGCAAGGGTATGCGCCCCAAGAACATCATCACCTCGCTCGAGCTTGACGACGACAAGATGGAGGAGAACA
>CAMJZF010000048.1 GCA_946410125.1 uncultured Prevotellaceae bacterium
AGCGTATCAACGCTGCCGCACGCATGGAGGACCTTTCTTACTCTAAGTTGATGGGCTTGATTCACAAAGCCGGTATCGAGATCAACCGAAAGGTGCTCGCCGACCTCGCTATGAACAACCCAGAGGCTTTCAAGGCTATCGTCGAGAAGGCCAAGAACGCTCAGTAATACAGAATTACCAAAACGAGCAACAACCGCGAGTAAACTTACCTCAAAAAAAGATGAACTTCCTCTCCCACGAGTCGAAGTTCATTTTTTTACCCCCCGGTTGAGCATTAAGCGTTGTTCTGTATTATACTTTAGCGTGTGGATTAAACTGCCACAATCTGCTTTATTCCTATGAGATAATGGTGCACTGCAGTTATTGGTAGTGTATTGGTTAATAAAACTGAATTGTTGATAATTATTTTGTTTTTTGTTTGCACATTGTTTTTAAAGTGCCTAATTTTGCATTGAAATTTAAATATTATTGACAGCGGAGAGTCTCACAATGATGAGATTCTTCGGTTTTTAATCTATGTTTTAAAAAATAATTAATTTATTTACTTACTATGGCTATAAGCTATATGACAAAAGCCGGCTATGACAAGAAAATGCAAGAGCTGGCCAACCTTGAGAACATTGAGCGTCCGGCAGTAGTACAGGCTATTGTGGAGGCAAGAGAAAAAGGAGATTTGAGCGAGAATGCTGAGTATGATGCCGCTCGTGAGCGTCAAGGCATGCTTGAGGCAAAGATTGCAGAGTTGAAAACCCTTATCGCTGGTGCACGCATCATCGACGAGAGTAAAATCAATACCGATGAAGTGCAATTGCTTAACAAGGTTACCATCAAGAACATTGCCAATAATGCCAAGATGACCTATACCATCGTAACCGAGACCGAGAGCAACTTGCGTGAGGGTAAGATTTCAATCACTACTCCCATCGCCAAGGGGCTTGTGGGTCACAAGGTGGGTGACGTAGTGGAGATTCAGGCTCCTGCAGGCACTATGAAGTTTGAAATTCTTGAGATTTCAATTTGATACTTCGTTTAGAATCAACTATAATTGCCCTACTGATACAATAACTTAAAACAGAAAAACTATTATGGCATCGATTTTTAGTAGAATAGTTGCAGGTGAAATACCAAGCTATAAGGTTGCTGAGGATGAAAAATACTATGCTTTTCTCGACATTAATCCAGTTGCTCCAGGTCACACTCTTGTGATTCCGAAGCACGAAGTGGACTATATCTTCGACCTTGATAATGAGGAGTATGCTGGTCTAATGGCATTTGCCAAGCGTGTTGCGGTAGCCCTCAAGGAGGCTATGCCATGTGTTAAGGTGGGTGTTGCAGTGCTCGGACTTGAAGTGCCTCACGCTCACGTTCATCTGGTTCCATTGCAGAAGGAGAATGACATGAACTTCTTCCGCGAGAAGCTTAGTCTTCCTGCCGAGCAGATGCAGGAAATATGCGATAAGATAAGCGCAAAGTTTAAGTAATCAATCGTTACTTATAACTCGCTAAAGAAATAACCGATGTCATATTTATGGCATCGGTTATTTCTTTACCCCAAATCCTAATTACCGATTTGGGTTAAAGTGTAGAGTTCAGTTCAATTCCCTAACAGGATGTCATAGACGGCAGTGACATCGGCGCTGGTAACATATCCGTCACCATTGACGTCGGCAGTAGCCTGGAAGGTGAGGTCGGTGCCAAGCAGCACGTCGTAGATGGCGGTTACGTCGGCACTGGTAACAAATCCGTCGCCATTAACATCGCCCGGTATTCTTACCGCGCCGGGTGTAATCTCTATCTCGCCCCAGAACATCGATTGACCGGGACCGGAGCATATTGTGCCGTAATCGTCTACTATACCGCCCACTGGTTTGGTGATGTGGCAGTTTGTCAGCTTCAGCTCAGGGGGAGTGGTGAAATATCCATTCCCAATATAGATATAGGCATTGTCAACAGTAAGGGCGCAATCATTGTCCTCGTTTTGAATAATGCCTCCAGGAGTCGTTATTGAGCAGTTGCTGATGGTGGTGTGGGCAATCTCATTGGTCTTGTGGGTGAAATAGCCTATGCTCACTTTATTGACAGCCGATTCCATCGATAAGGAGCCGCCGCCTTCAATCACCACGCCATCACATTCGGTAAAGTATAAACCATAGACGTTACGCTGCGTGATAAGGTGGTTGTCGCCAAGGAGTTTGATGTGAAGGTCGGCAATGTCATTGATTATTACCTGAGACTCGTTGCTTACTGTGGCATTGTTCAATGTCAAGGTGTTAGAAACCGGAAGATACTGAACAAAGCCTTCAACTCCGTCAATCTTTGCCAGATTACCCATATTGGTGCCATCCACCTGAGTGCCTGCTATCCACAAGTCATAGAGAGTTGAGTCGGTATAAGAGATTGTAATGTCATCAATCAAAACTTTTTTGGTTTGGGAACCACTGGTCTGAACTATTTTAAATCGGGCGGGTTGGTTGAGTTTCAGCCTCCAGCTTACCGTCTTTTCTGAGTTGGCAACAACAGTCTCGGTACCTATTGTAGTCCATTGATTGCCTTCATCTGTAGAGTATAACATGCTGAATTTTGCGTTAATTGTTGATGGATTGTTGATAGTTGCCGAGACTTTAAATGTATTGACGTCGATGTCGCTGGTCATGGTGAGTGCGCCTAAGTTTGCCATCGAGCAAGCTTTGCCATTATTGCTATCAACCACACTGGAGCGTGTGAAGCTCCACGTGCCAAAGTTGCCCATCACGTTGGTCGCATTGTTGCTTGCTGCCATGTTCTCGAAGTCTTCGATTAAAAATGATGGTGTTACATCGTTAACAACATTAAATGAAATGATGTTGTTGGTCTCGGTGATGTTGCTCAATCCATACTGGCAGGGATCTTGTGCCCAGGTGACAAGTGCCGGTTCGGTTAATGAACTTATCTCGGTAATATCTTGTGACCCGGGGAATGGAACTCCGGCATCGGTAGTTCCATAGGCTCTTACCAGCTCATAATAGTTATGGCTTGGGTCGCTGTTGACATCGTTCCAATCCCACACTTGCGGATTGCTGTAATCAACACGGGTTATTACCAAACCATGGCCTGGCAGTGCAGCATCCCATTTGTTGGATTGACGATTCTCAAAAAGGAAATATTCGGCTTCATTGGGCGATTGCATTCTATAGCCTGTGTTGCTGATGTTTATTGCCGTGAGTGTTTTGGTGCCGGGAGTCAGCTCTTCGGGCTCCTCGGCAAATCCCAGCTCAACGCGTTCCCACAGGCTGTAGCCAACAGGGGTGCGGCCGTAATTGCTGCTGCTGCCTCCTGCCATCACATCCCATTCGCCAGGGTGATTGCTCTGTCCGCCACTTCCTTCATAGTCGGTGTCGTAAAGGTCGGGCAGACCCAATACATGTCCAAATTCATGGCAAATTGTGCCAATGGCGTTTGGCATTGTGTAGCCATAGCTTTCCCAGCCATATATCTCGCATGATGAAGCGTAACGGCCCATGTACTTGCCGTCATATTGAAGATAATACCATCCTGACTCTGGAGAATAACCATAGAGGTAGCTCATGTGAGGCCACAGGTAGCCGCTGTTGTTGCCGCCGTAGCTCGAAGAATACCCGGCAACCATGAAGAATACCATGTCAATCATGCCATCGTTGTCGGCGTCATATTGAGAAAAGTCTACTTGATCGTCAACGGCATCGAGGGCAGCTTGGAAAATCTCTCTCGACTTGTCGTTGCCTTCAAGGCAAGAGTAATTGAGGTTTACTGGTCCCACTATGTCAAACTCTGGGTCGAATTGCCCCATTGAGTTGTCGTAGTAATAGTCGCGAACACTGCCGGTACATTGCTGGAAGTGTCCCTGATGATAAAAGCCGTTATAGTTTTGAGTATTGCACAAACTGTTATAGAATTCATTGGCATCGCTCATCTGGAACTGCTTGTCATTATAGTTGATGAGAATGATTAAGCCGCGAAATGTGTTGTAGTCAACCACAGGAGCCTTGCTCGGCTGCTGGTTCTTGGCATCGCGTTGCTTGCGTTTCTTGAGGCCTTGTGATTTAGATTGAGTGTCAACAAGGTACTTGTCGAGCGATGACACGAGTTGCAACTCTTGAGCACCGCGTGCTCCAGGGTCATGAGCCATGACACCCGATGATGCCAGTCGGTCACCATTTTTTATGGCATATTCCCAGTTGCCTTTTGTGTTAATCACGGTGTAGCCATCAATGGTTGTGTTGAAATGGTAGAATTCGTCACCCACAAGTTTTATCTGAATTGTCTCACCATTGCTCTGTGTCATGGTAATTGGGGTGGGGTTGGCGGGCTCAGCACTCGCTGTGAGCGCAGTAATCACAGCCACAAGTAATAATGCAATTTTTTTCATTGTGTATTTAAGTAAAAATAGAAGTTATGGGTGCAAAGATAATAGAAAAAAACAAGACTACACATTATTTTATGCATAGTCTTGTCCGAAAAAGTTTTTTCAGTGAAGAAATTATTTCTTCTTGATGCTTTTTAGCATTGGCTCAATAAGTGCCTCAATCTCCTCGGCCTTTGCAACCGGATAATTGATTTTTCCAGCAACGCCACCTTTCTCGTCAAGGAATACAACAAAGTTGGTTGTTGCGTCTTCGCCTTTAACGCCCTTGAAGGTTAAGATGTTGTCATTGATTTTGGCATCTTCCCACTTGTATTCACTGTTCATGCTCATGCCAGTGAAGTTCTTGTAGTACTTGTCAAAGTCTTCGGGCTTGCAAGGCATGTCGCTGAATGTGGCATCCATCTTAACGGCGTTGTCTTCGCTGCTGGCATTGATGGCCTTGTCGCTCTTGTAGCCTTCTTTAGTGAGGATTTCAGGGTAAGTCATTGTGAAGTTTGCTCCTTCAAAGACGGTGCCCTTGGCGGGCTCAGCGTTCTCCTCTTGTGCAGGGCTTGCAGCGCTACCACTTGCCTTCTCGGCGTTACCTGTGCAGGAAACGAGTGTCATGGCACCTACTGCCATCAATAATAAAAATAACTTTTTCATAAATGTTTTGTGTGTTCTGATAATTTTTAAAGTTAAACAATAAGGTTGACTAAAAAACGATTTCTGCAAATTTATGGGATAAATTCTATAAAAACAAAAGAAATATCAACTTTTTTATTGCAAAATGTAATTTTTTCGTTCTGATAATAAAATAAAGAGTCCTGTGGGGCACTTTATTATGTTGGGTCTGGCTTTTTTGCAGCATTGGTTGCCACAGCCCTAAACGGTTGGCAGGCTTATTCCGTCGAGCTGGCGATACAAGTTTAATGCATAGACATCGGTCATGGCACTGATGTGGTCGAGTACACCTTGTAATTTTTCAAAGAGGGTAGTGGCGTGAACGTCGTACTGTTGAGGAAATTTGTTCAACAGCAGTTGAGAATAGTTGCTCTCGGGATGAACCACGGCCTCGGTGAGCTTGTCAAGTAGGAAATTAATGATACGACTTCCGGCAAGGTCTACGTCGACGACATAGCCCGCTCGGTATAATTTTTTAAATGCCAGCTCGCTGCACCTTTTATATCCTTGCTTGGGAAGTTCCGAGATGTTGTCGATGAGCGAACCGGTAAATTTACCTTCCATTATTTCGTCTTCATGCTCGACAAATGTCATGGCACACTCCTGAACTAATAGCCCAACGATGCACGAGCGCATATACACGATTTTCTCATTTGGGTCGGCAACGTTCTCCATTACTTCTCGCATGTGTTGTTGGCGCTCTTCGTTAAAGAACCCCATTAATAGATTTATGGTTTCCTCGGTCGAAATTATTTTGAGCTTGTGTCCGTCTTCTATGTCCATTACCTGGTAACAAATGTCATCGGCAGCTTCCACCATGTATACAAGAGGATGACGACAATAGCGTTCATCGCCAAGTCTTATCATGCCTAATTCTGTGGCAATCTTTTCAAAGGTGGCTTTCTCGGTAGTAAAGAATCCGAATTTGCCTTTTTCGCCTGCATAGCTCGAGGAATAGGGATATTTGACAATTGATGCGAGCATCGAGTAGGTCATGGCAAAACCGCCAGGTCGTCGCCCTTTGAATTGATGAACGAGTGTGCGGAACGAATTGGCATTGCCTTCAAAGTTTATCAGGTCGGTCCATTGTTGTGGGGTGAGCTGTTTTTTAAACATCTTGCCGTTGCCATTGCTGAAAAACTCGCCAATGGTTTTCTCGCCCGAGTGGCCAAATGGAGGGTTGCCAAGGTCATGGGCAAGGCATGCCGCAGCCACAATCTCTCCCATGTCCCATAGCCTGTCGCGCCACGGTTGGCGCAGATGTCTCTCGTGAAGTCTTATGGCAATCTCGTTGGCAAGAGAGCGTCCCACGCACGACACCTCAAGGCTGTGGGTGAGGCGGTTGTGAACGAAGATGCTGCCAGGCAATGGGAAAACCTGTGTCTTGTTTTGCAGGCGTCGGAATGGTGAAGAGAATATCAGTCGGTCGTAGTCGCGTTCAAAGTCACTGCGCACTCCGCTCTTGCTGTTTTTATAATGCTCCAGTCCAAGGCGTGTGTCACTTATCAGTTGCTCCCAGTTCATCCTATTTGCCATATTCTTTCTTTTTTATTTTAATGCGCAAAATTAGTGATTTATTTTGAATAAATTATGTTGTTTCACAATTATTGTTTACCTTTGTGAGTTGTATAATTAATAGGTAATAATGATAGATACACTTCCACAAGACCCGTTCATACTTGTGAGCTATGTCAACACGCTCTTGCGTGACCGCTACACTTCGCTCGATGAGCTTTGCCAGTCGCTCGATATCGATTGTGTTGAGCTTGAGGAAAAGCTTCGTAGCATTGGTATGAAGTATAGTGCACTTTTCAACCGTTTTTATTAAACTTATAAATATATCGTTATGAATAATTCAAAACTACTTATGCGCCACGCTTTCATCCTCGACGTGTTGTGCCTGTTGTTGTGCTTTGCGCTGTTGTTCCTTGGCAATAAGAATATAATACCTTATTGGATGCTTGTTATAGGAGCATTGATAGCTTTGATAGCTCTCGTGGCTTCGATAGTCCTTTTTGTCAAGGCTCGCAAGATCGACCGCGAGGAGAGCCGTCGCATTGAAAACGAGATTCTTGCCAATGCCGCCAAGGTCGATGCCGTTGACGAGGCAGCAAAGCTTGAAAATCAGGAAAATGCCGATAAAGCTGTGGAGCAGATAACCGATGACGAGGATTATAAAGCCGACGACCAGCAATGACACGACTTGTTTCATGGAACGTTAACGGCTTGCGGGCTGTGGTAGGCAAGGACTTCGTCGAGACTTTCAAGAAACTCGATGCCGATTTCTTCTGCCTTCAGGAAACAAAAATGCAGGCCGGTCAGCTCGATTTGCAATTTGACGGATACACCAGCTACTGGAACTATGCCGATAAGAAAGGCTACTCGGGCACAGCTGTGTATGCTCGTCAAAAGCCCTTAAATGTTACTCTTGGAATAGGCATCGACGAGCACGACCATGAGGGGCGCGTGATAACTCTTGAAATGGAAAAATTCTTCCTTGTCAATGTCTATGTCCCTAACAGTCAAGATGGTTTGAAGAGGCTTGACTATCGCATGCAATGGGAGGATGACTTCCGCAATTATCTGCTTGGGCTTAATAAAATCAAGCCTGTGATAGTGTGTGGCGACCTTAATGTCGCTCACAAGGAGATTGACTTGAAGAATCCTAAGACCAATCGCAAGAACGCCGGTTTTACCGACGAGGAGCGAGAGAAAATGACAACCTTGCTCGATGCGGGATTTACCGATAGCTGGCGACATTTTTACCCCGATGTTGAGGGTGTTTATTCGTGGTGGAGCTACCGTTTCCAGGCGCGCCAGAAGAATGCCGGCTGGCGCATCGATTACTTCCTCGTGAGCAATGATGCCACCGACAAGATGGTGGATGCCAAGATACATACCGAGATTTTTGGCAGTGACCATTGCCCCGTTGAACTTGACATCGACTTATAGTCGTTTTTTTGCAGCACATAAACTATCAACAATAATCTATTCACTAAAATGAACACCGACTTGAGTTCACACATCAAGCTTGACCAAGTGTCGAAGCGTTATTACCGACCTGAGAGCGAAGTGGAACTGATTACTCTCACCCGATATGAGAAGGTTAACACCGTTGTTGTCGATACCCCCAATGAAGGTGCCGCTGATGCCGCACGCGACGTGGTTGACACTATAGAACAATGTGTTAGAGAAAAAGGACGCTGCGTTATAGGGTTTGGCGCGGGCCGCTGCGCAATGGATGTGTATGGTGAGCTCGTGAAGCTTTATTTTGCCGATAAAGTGAGCTTCAACAACGTGATTGCATTCAACCTTAGCGAGCTGGGGCTCGGTGTCCCCGACCCTGAGGAGCAGAGCACACTCAAGCGGTTGAGCGATGGTTTCTTTAACAAAGTGGATATCGCTCCCGAGAACATCCACACCTTCAGTAGCGATGCTACCAAGGAGAATGTCTTCAAGCTGTGTAAAGACTATGAAACCGAAATCGACGAGTTTGGCGGACTTGACCTTGTGGTGTGCGAGCTCACAAAGAATGGCGGCTTGGCGTTTAACGAGGCTGGGTCCACCAGTTTGTCTTCGTGCCGCCTGGTTTCTCTCACCGGCGAGATTCGCACTCGCATTGCCGAGAGTTACCAGTGCGAGAAGTCGCCCAAGACAGCTGTTACTTTGGGTATAAGCAACATCCTGAATGCCAGCAAGATTATTAGCACGGCTTGGGGCGAAAACAGTTCTAATGCCGTGTACAACACCATAGAGGGCAAAATCACCGACCAGTATCCCGCATCGTTCCTGCAGATGCACCACAACGTTAAGCTGGTAGTCGACATCGATGCCGCATCTTGCCTGACCCGCATCAAATACCCTTGGAAGGTGACATCATGCGACTGGAACAACGTCTTGCTGCGGCGAGCACTGGTGTGGCTCAGCAAGCAAACCGGGAAACCAATACTAAAACTCACCAATAAAGATTATAACGACTATGGCCTTAGTGAACTGGTAGCAGTCTATGGCTCAGGATATAATGTTAATATCCAGATTTTTAACGACATTCAGCACACTATCACAGGTTGGCCTGGTGGCAAGCCTAATGCCGATGACGCCTCTCGTCCTGAGCGTGCCAACCCTTATCCCAAGCGGGTGCTGGTATTTAGCCCTCACCCCGACGACGCGGTTCTCGCAATGGGAGGCACTTTGCGCAGGTTAGTGGATCAAGGTCACGAAGTGCATGTGGCTTTTGTGACCTCGGGCGACATTATGGTTAATGACGAGGACTTGCTCAGGTATGTAATGATGTCGGAGCGCTCGGCACGCCACAACGGTTATTATTCGCCACAGCAATTTGATATGGTCGAGAAAATAAGGAACGGCATTACCAGCAAGTCTCCTGGAGACCATGATATACCCGAAGTGCGCTATCACAAGGGGGAAATATTTGTGTGCGAAGGTATTACAAGCTGTAAGTTTCTGGGTATCAGTGAAGAAAACGTGCATGAGTTGCAGTTGCCTTTCTATATCAATGACCATCGTGGCAAGGGGCGCATTACTCAAGACGACGTCCTGCCTGTAAAGGAATTGATAGAGAACATTAAGCCGCATCAAATTTTCTTCGCCGACGACCTGAGCGACCCCTATGGAACACACGAGCCGGCGGCCGATGTTGTGCTTGCTGCCATAGACGAACTTAAAGACGTCGCATTCATGCGGGACTGCCGCGTGTGGATGTATAGGGGATTGTGGAGTGAATGGGACATCGACTACATTGAGATGGCTGTGCCCATGAGTCCCGAGGAGTTTCAATACAAGCGAGATGCCTTCCTCAAGTATCAGTCGCAAGTGCATGACGTGCCTTTCCTCGACCCTGAGAACGACGACCTTAACTGGCAACGCTCAATGCGTCGCAACCAGGAGACCGCTGCACTATACAGCAAGTTGGGACTCGCCACCTACGAGGCCATCGAGTCTTTTGTCCAATATAAGTTCTAAGGTTAACACACAATGCCATGCGCCCTTAGGGCATTTTTACGGTTGCCTGTTTATTAAGTGGGCCAGCCTTTTGCGTCAGTATAAAAGCAATGAGCATGCGACTGTCTTGTTAGGATAAGTGAAAAATGTTAATAACTTATTGAGGAAATATTTTGTTGGTGGGATTGTTTTGCTGTAACTTTACGCTCGCAAAAACATGTCAAGAGTCAAGTCCTTGCTGCCGGTGAGGATTATTGGCTTATCTCGCTTTGCAACAACAGCTTAATAGGCTTAACACCTGCAACTTACAACTTACTACTTAACACTTAACACTTAATACTTATTCAATATGTTTCCCTTTATCCACCTTCATGTTCACTCGCAGTATTCGCTTCTCGACGGGCAGGCACCTGTCAAGGGCATCGTCGACAAGGCGATAGCCAATGGCATGCGTGGTGTGGCTCTTACCGATCATGGCAATATGTTTGGCATAAAAGAGTTGCACGACTATGTCAATAAAAAGAATTCCGATGTAAACACTGCTATTAAGGAGATAAAGAAAAAACTTGACGAAGAGCAGGCAAAAGACAGTCCTGATGCCGAGGTCGTTGACGGTCTCAATAATGATTTGAAAGAGCAGCAGAGCAAGCTCTTCAAGCCCATTTTTGGATGTGAGGCCTATGTCGCAAATACCGATATGCACACCCACACCGACAAGCGCGACATTGGGCGGCATCTCATTTTGCTCGCTAAAAATCTGAAAGGATACCACAATCTCATTAAAATTGTGTCGAAGGCATGGACCGAAGGCTTTTACAGCCATCCACGAACCGACCACAACGAACTCGCTGAGCACCACGAGGGAATAATATGTTGCTCGGCTTGTTTGGGCGGTGAGGTTCCACAGCTCATCATGAATGGTGACATTAATGGTGCCCGTGAGACTATTAAGTGGTATAAGGGGGTCTTTGGCGAGGATTATTATCTTGAGCTGCAGCGTCACAAGGCCACTGTCCCCAATGCCAATCAAGAGACTTTTGTCAAGCAGCAGGAGGTGAATGCCGTGTTGCTGCAATTGAGCAAAGAGCTTGGCGTGAAAGTGATTTGTTCCAACGATTCTCACTTCCTCAATGAAGAGGATGCCGATGCTCACGAAAGGTTAGTGCTGCTGTCAACCGGAAAACGCTTGGGTGATGCCAACACCATGATGTACACCAAGCAAGAGTGGTTTAAGACTCAAGAAGAGATGAACACACTTTTTGCCGATGTCCCCGAAGCTTTGCAGAATACTATTGAGATACTTGATAAGGTGGAGATTTATTCTATCGACCACAAACCCATCTTGCCCGATTTCCCATTGCCCGATGGATTTGACAATGAAGACGATTACCTTCGGTATCTGGTTTACGAGGGGGCTAAGGAGCGTTGGCCAAATCTTGACGATGAGCATCGCGAGCGCATCGATTTTGAGCTCGAAACCATTAAGAAGATGGGATTCCCTGGCTACTTCTTGATTGTGCAGGACTATATCAGGGTTGCTCCTTCGCTTGGATGCGCTGTGGGGCCGGGGCGTGGCTCGGCAGCTGGCTCGGCGGTGGCCTATTGCTTGGGTATCACCAAGATTGACCCCATCAAGTATGACCTGCTGTTTGAGCGTTTCTTGAACCCCGACCGCATCTCCTTGCCCGATATCGATGTTGACTTCGACGACGATGGCCGCGCTGCAGTCCTGAAATATGTCACCGAGAAATATGGTGCCGAAAAAGTAGCTCACATCATCACCTATGGCACGATGGCTGCCAAGATGGCGATAAAGGATGTGGCGAGGGTTCACGACCTGCCTATTCCCGAAAGTGACCGCTTGGCGAAGTTCATTCCTTCAAAGCCCGGCGATATGCCCGAGGATGAGAAGGGTAAAACCTATAAAATCACCATCAAGAATTGTCTGAAGTGTTTCCCTGAATTCCGAAACGAACTTGACAATCCCAATCACATTATTGGCGACACCATTCGTTATGCCGAGAAGCTTGAGGGCAACGTGCGCGGCACGGGAGTTCATGCCTGTGGTGTGATAATAGGTCGTGACGACATCACCGACTGGGTGCCAGTGAGCACTGCCCCCGATAAGGATGGCTCGCGCATTGTGGTAACGCAATATGAGGGTAGTGTTATTGAGGAGACCGGACTAATCAAGATGGATTTCTTGGGCCTCAAGACATTGTCGATTATAAAGGATGCTCTTGAAAACATTAAGACTACGCGAGGTATCGATATCGATATTGAAAAGATTCCTATCGACGACCCCAAAACCTATCAGCTCTACTGTGAAGGGCGGACAACGGGTACTTTCCAGTTTGAGTCGGCAGGTATGCAGAAGTACCTTATCGAATTGCAGCCAAGTACATTCGAGGACCTTATTGCGATGAATGCGCTTTATCGACCGGGACCTATGGCCTACATTCCACAGTTTATTGCACGCAAGCATGGGCGTGACCCCATTACCTACGACTTCCCCGAAATGGAGAAATACCTCAAGGATACCTATGGCATTACAGTCTATCAGGAGCAGGTCATGCTCTTGTCGCGACTGCTTGCAGGCTTCTCTCGTGGCGAAAGCGACGTGTTGCGCAAGGCAATGGGTAAAAAACAAAAGGATAAGCTCGACAAGCTAAAGCCAAAATTTATCAAGGGTGGTGAAGAACGTGGTCATGACAGCAAGACTCTTGAGAAGATTTGGAGCGACTGGGAGGCTTTTGCTTCCTACGCTTTCAACAAGAGCCATGCCACTTGCTACAGCTGGGTGGCTTATCAAACCGCCTACCTCAAGGCCAATTACCCAAGCGAGTATATGGCTGCGGTTCTCAGTCGTTCGGGCGATGTCGAGAAGATGACTAAGTTTATGGACGAGTGCAAGTCGATGGGTATCACCGTCAAGGGTCCTGACATCAACGAGAGTTACAAGTCGTTTAGTGCCAACAAGGATGGGGACATCCGATTTGGACTCAGCGGCATTAAGGGTTTTGGCTCCAACTCGGTCGATGCCATTATTAATGAGCGTGAAAAGAATGGTCCTTTTAAAGACATCTATGATGTGGTGGAGAGAGTGAATCTTTCTGCTTGCAACCGAAGGGCTATCGAGGCTTTGGCGCTTTCGGGGGCTTTCGATGGCTTTGGGGTGTCGCGCGAGGCGTTTTTCGAGAAGAACAGCAAGGGCGAGGACTTCAGCGAGGTGTTGTTGCACTATGGACAGCAATATCAGCTTGACAAGAGCCAGCAGTCCAACACTCTGTTTGGTGATATGATGGACGAGCTCACTTCCAAGCCTCCAGTGCCCAAGGCTCAGCCTTGGCCTACTATCGAACGACTCTCACGTGAGCGTGACCTGGTAGGAATCTATCTCTCGGCTCACCCTCTTGACCCATTCTTCATGGAACTCAAGTTTGGGTGTAACGCCACTCTCAAGGAATTTGTGGAGCAGGGTGCTAACCACATCGGCATGGAGTATGTGCTTGGAGGGGTTGTTACCGACTACACCGAGCGTCCTTCTAAGCGTGGCAACACTTTTGGTATCCTCAAGGTTGAGGACAAGACCGGCAGCGCTGAGTTCATGCTCTTCGACAACGTTTTTGCAAGCTATCGCAATTACTGCATCCCAGGCACTGCTATTGCAATAAAATGCAGTTATGCGAGGAGCCGGTATAACAACGACAAGATTAATGTTCAAATCCACAATATCGCTTTCCTCAAGGACTTAAAGGGTAAGATGGTCAAGGGCATTAGCATAGCCTTGAATGAGAATCAGTTGGAATTAAGCGGCATTATCAAGGAGCAGCTCAAAGCTTCAACCGAGAACCGTTGTGAACTCCTGTTTCACATCCATGACCTGACAACCAACCGATATGTCGATATGCGGTCTTCTTATAAAATTCCTCTCACTCGTGAATTTATCGAGCAGCTCGATGAACTGGGAATTAAGTATGGCATAATCAATTAATTACACTATATAATTTAAATCAAAACTATTATGGCAAAAGTTTTTACTGACGAAAACATCAATGAGGTAATAAAATCGGGGCAACCCGTAGTGGTAGATTTTTGGGCTGAATGGTGTGGCCCTTGCAAGGCTGTGTCGCCCATTATCGACGAGCTCGCTCAAGAATTTGAGGGAAAGGTTGAGATTGGCAAGTATGATGTTGACGAGGGCGGTGACTTCATGGCTGAGTATGGCATTCGCAACATTCCTACAATCCTTTTCTTCAAGAACGGTGAGTTGCAGGACCGCAACGTTGGCTCTATTGCCAAGGATGCTCTCAAAGCCAAGGTTGAAGCTCTGCTTTAGTACTTTTTACCGAATTTTACCTCACAAGTGTGAAAACAGGGGTGACATCAACGACGATGTCACCCCTTGATTGCTATTATGTAGCCAACCATCACTTAATGTTTAGTGCGTGGCAGCGCCATCCAGGTCAATGGTATCGAGCTCAGGCATCTCACTGGGCATCAGGTAGTCGCAAGTAATCATCGCAACGCCCATTTCCCCATAACGATTATAATTCTCAAGTGAGTTTACGGTCCACACAGCAACCTCAAGCCCTTTGTCATGGAATCTCTTCACTGTGTTCTTGTCGAGGCAGCCGGCCTGAATGCTCGGCATGAGCCCCCAATTCACTATCCAGTCAAAGTGAGTCTCCCAGTTGCTGTTACACAGGAACTGGCACTTGAGGGCAGGGTAGTTGCTGCGCACGTATTCCAGCGATTTTCGCATCGATGTCAGGATAATGACCTTTTCGGTTAGGCCCTTCTCCTCAATCAAGGCTGCCAAGCCTGGGAAATTGCTCATGTCATTGTTGTTAATGCCTGTAGCCCACTTGAGTTCAACCACCGGAGTCACGTCTTTCTCTTTGCAGATGTCAAGATACTCGGCAACGGTGCATATATGCCCTGTATAGCTCACTCCACCTCGCGTTTGAGTATAAGTCTCTGCCTCAAGTTGGGCAAGCGTGGCATTGGCAACCGTCAGATTGCCGCCCACTGCATTGGTGGTCTCGTCGTGGCTTATCACATAACACCCGTCAAGTGTCACGCGCACGTCACACTCCAGCCCTTGATAACCATAATGGTCCACACCATTGTAGTAGGCCTCGGCGGTGTTCATCACTCCCATGTAGCACCCGCGGTGCCCTATGAATATTGGTTTCCACGCCCAGGCACTGAGCAGGCATGCCATCGCAATTGTTGCTAAAAATAATCTTTTCATGACTTAACAGTTGATAACAGTTGTTTTTGCGCGTGTAAAAGTAGCAAATATTTGTATCTCTCGCAAATTTTTTTGAGAGGCGTTAACTTTATCCACTCTTATCCACTCTTAGTCACTCTTAGTCACTCTTAGTCACTCTTAGTCACTCCTATTCCCTCTTAGTCACTCTTAGTCACTCCTATTCCCTCCTATTCCCTCCTATTCCCTCCTATTCCCTCCTATCCACTCAAAAATTGCTTTTAATTAACAATCTTTAATAAATCGGTGTGGGTAAATAGTTAAAATGTTTGTATTTTTGCAAATAATCAAGTAATTATTATGTTTTGGGCATTGTCCTAAGAAATAGTATGCATTTTTCTCCAAAAAAAATGATTACTGTCAACTAATAACTGATTACTAACAAGTGATAACTGAACATATTATGAAAAAATTATTCTTAGCCCTTTTTCTTGTTATTTCTACATTGGTGGCAAATGCCGCAACCAAGTATGAAATCAACGTTGGTGGAGTAGAAGTTACTTCCGACAACCGTAACAACGTTACCGGTGGTGACATCGGGGGTGGCACTGTTTACTATGACCCAAGTTCCAATACCCTCACTCTCAGTAATGTCACTATCAACCGCTATGATGACAGTGGGAAATATTGCGTTCACAACAGGAAATGCGATAATCTGACGATAAAATTTTTGGGTACCTGCAAATTGTATTCCGAAAAAGGACCTGCCTTGAAGCTGCAAAGAAATACCGAACTTATGTTTAGTGGAACAAGCTCCATTCGAAGCTATACTAACAATGCTGTCGCTATCGACAACAACTATTCTGTTACCATTTCAGGTAACGGGACTGCCAATTTCGAGGCAACGGCTGGCAGTGCCGACTGTATCAAGGGGGGCGGCAGTAACACAAAACTTAATTTTCATGGTTCTTATGTCACTGTTAAGAGTGCTGCCGGTTATGGGCTCAATAGTCTTCAGCTTTACTTTTCTTACGATAGCTACTTTAATTATAGTACCGATCTTCTCATTTATGCTAATGGACAGAAGCAGAGTGTCTACAACTGTACCATATCTAAAGATTCAAGGGTAGCAATTCTGGAACCTTACGAAGCCTATTACTCCGAATCGGGCAAGACCATCTATACCGGCTTGGGACAGACAATTACCAGTCTGGACATTTACATCAGCAGCACCTATGGGGCGATTATCAATTCAAGCTATTTCCCCGATTACAATTTCCGCCAAGCTTTGCTCTCGCTTTACCCCAAGGGCTGGATGACAAGCAGCGAACTTTTATCATGCACAAGTCTTACCGTGAGCAACAAGCATATCTATTCTCTTGATGGTGTATCGTATTTCACTAACTTGAGCTATCTGGATTGCAGCAATAACTATATCAGCGACATTCCCACATTACCCAGTGGTTTTAAGGAATTGAATATCTCTAACAACCATATAACTTATGCCGATAATGCCTGTAGTTCAATCCAGTATTTAGACCTTAGCTATAATTTTCTCTCGACGATTAGCACATCTCGGTTCTCTTCCTTGAAATCGCTCAATGTGAGTTACAATACATCGCTCACATCGGTTAATTGCTCTGATAAGGTACTCACTTCGCTTGATGTGAGAGGATGCTCTAAACTGAATACGTTAGACTGTCGCAACAATCAGCTCACCTCGCTAAACCTCAGCGGTTGTTCTTCTCTCACTATGCTCATTTGCATGGACAATAACATTTCTTCAATTTCTTCGCTTCCCAGCTCGGTTCAAGAGATATATTGCCAGAATAACAACCTCTCGGGGACGCTCGACTTGTCGGGTCGCTCAGCTTTGAAAGATGTGTGTTGCGACCACAACCATCTCTCTGGGCTCAATATTCAGGGATGTACTAACTTAGAAAGTGTCCATTGTGGTGCTAACAATTTAACTTCGTTGAGTTTTAATGGACTCAGCTCTTTGTTATTATTCGACTGTCAGCTTAACTATTCTCTGAAAACGATACAATGTTCCAATAACACTAAGTTGAAAACTTTTCAAGTACGTAACTGTTCGGCTCTGACCGATCTGCAATGCAATAATAATGCAATTGAGGAACTTGATCTCTATGGAGTGAATAATTTGACGAAACTCAACTGTAACTATAATAAGCTCGTGAATCTTAATGTTGCAAACAAGACCAAACTCACTGATCTAATGG